>CAOKHR010000001.1 GCA_948468325.1 uncultured Lachnospiraceae bacterium
AGAACGAATACTTAACTTTCTTGAATTTATAACGCTGACAGAAATATCTTCTATCTTTCCTTCCATTTTTACGGGATCTAATTCCTCTGCCCCGTCAATACTCAGACTCTCCTGAAAAGGAATTTCCCCTCTTAAACTGTTTATTTTTTTGCCGTCCAGGTCCGTGCGGTATAAAATATCAAAAATCAGTATTCCCTTGAACCAGACATGACCGCTGTTTACATGAACTTCATCAAACTGAATTTCTCCTTTCTCCCTGATTACTTTCGTCAAGTCCGGCTTAAAATCCGGCAGATTATAATCATCATCCAGCGTAATCTGGCTGAATGCCCGGCCAACTTCCTTATTCTTGTGCAAAATCTGTCTTTCTAATTCCACAAAAAAATCCTCCGTTCTGAATTTGTACTATCTTATTCAGAACGAAGGACATTTATGCCTTAATTATTGCCGGACGGCATACCGGCCTGACTGGAAATTTCATTCTATTAACAAAGTTTCATTCGTATTTCTCTGGTGATGATGTCTGTGTAACTAAATGATAATAACTGCGGTGGATTAGCTGTATTCTCGTCATCTACTAATATTGTAAATACGCTTGGATATGCATTTTGTATTACGCCCTGCTGCACATCTATTTTATTCCTTCCGCGATCCAGTTGAATCATTACCTTGCTTCCACGTTGTTGGTGTACAGATGCACGAACCTTACAGATGTCTTCCTGCTGCATTCTAATTCCTCCCTTTTCCGGTGGCTGCTGTCGCATGAGTTGTCTGGTTATCTAACCGTTTTAGTATAGCACAGTACTAAATGATTGTCAAAGAATTTTCAATTTCACACTTTGAGTCCGCATTTTGAGCGTTTTGTCTATAAATGCAATTTAGCAATATTAATGATTAATGTCTTGTAAATACATACCGATATGTCATCATCAAAGCTATATTGTCTGGTTTGTTCATTTTGTTCAAAATCGTATACGCTGACAGTGCGGATTCGGGGATTTATAATCCAATATTCCTTTACTCCGGCAGAACGGTATTTAAAAAGTTTGATTCCATAATCCATGCGTTCCGTGCTGGGGGAAACAACTTCAATAATCCAATCCGGAGCACCGCTGCAGCCGTTTTCATTCAATTTGTTTTTATCACATATTACGGAAATATCAGGCTCAACGTAATTTTTGTTGTCCCCGTTCAAAAATACTGCATAAGGGGCAAGATATATTTTGCACATGCCCCTGTTTGTGTCAATATAGTCTGCGATTTTACGGGAAAGAGAAAAAATAATGTCCTGATGTTTTGCGTTAGGAGGAGCCATATCGTAAATCTGTCCGTCAATCAATTCTGCCCTGTGCCCTTCCGGCAAAGCATATATATCATCAACGGTATAGGTTATTTTCTGCGGTAATGGCATGCCAATTCCTCGCTTTCTATAAATTACTTTTACTTTGTAATCACTGCTTTCTTTCCCTGCCCTTTTTTCGCCAAAATGCTTTTATACTTCTTAAGCTTTGCCTTTGGAACTTTTATTTTCAGCTTCGCAGCCGTTCCCTTAAATGCATTTTTTCCGACTTTCTTAAGAGCTGTACTCTTGATTATAATCTTATTTATTTTTTTGCTGTTAAAAAATGCTTTTGAGCCGATTTCTTTTAATTTCTTACTGTTGATTGTTACACTCTTAAGTTTGGTGCATTTTGCAAATGCCTGTACGCCGATTGCCTCCACATTTTTGCCGATGACTGCACCTGCCGCATCCTTATTGCCCGAAAATGCATTCTTTCCAACCGAGACGATTTTATACGCCTCACCTTTTATCGTTACGTCGTCTCCTACCGTAATCTTTTTGAGCGTTCTGCCGTCCGTTATTCCGGTAATTTCCACTGTCTTTTGAGTTAGGCTTAATATTTTATAGCTGTAATCTCCCTCTGTATAAACTTTTCCTTCCTCTGCTTTTTCTTCCGGCACAGGCGGCGTTCCTCCGGAGCCTCCGGAATTATTTTTCTTATCTTCTTCTTCCTTTTTCAGTTTCTCAGCTTTTATCGTCTGTTCCGCGTCGCTTAACGCTTTTAAAAGCTTCCTTAACGTGTTCGTATCTGCATTTTCATCTGCCGCTTTTGCGTTCTGGTATGCCGTCTGGTAAGCATTCCAGCCAGGCAGTGTATCATAGAGGCTCTTCTGCTCCTGATACGTTTTTTCGGAAGCCGAAAGCGCGTCCGCAAGATTTCGCACTGCTTCGGATTTTGCCGCATCCAGCGATGCCGCAAAGTTCTCTTTTGCAACTTTTATTTCCGCCAGGGCTGCGTCCAGATTTTCTGTTGTCAGCATGTTTTCATACTTTAACTCAATTTCCCTCAACGCTGTCTCGTATGCTGCCAAAACTTCTATCGGATATAAAGAAGTCTCGCCGGAAACTTTTGCCGCATCGAGGCTGTCCGCAAATTCTTTTGCTTCCTTTTCTGTTAGTTCTGTATCCGTATTGACGGTCAGATTTGCCTGGAAAGTAATTTCTTTGCTGTTTACAGCGTCTTTTCCTGTCACGGCTGCCGTATACTCTTTTTCCGGGTCAAGGCCGCTTAGTGTAATTTCTCCGTCTTCCGTGTATTCTTCTGTCTTTGAAATGCTCTTTCCGCCGGCTGTAAGTGTAAGCGTTACATTTTTTAATTTATTTGTATAACCGGAAAGTCCGCTCATTGCAACGCCTGCACGGCTTCCTCTCTGTGTCACAGGCACTTCAATTGCAGATGTATCGCTCCAGTCATTTAACGCATACTGGTAATTTGCAAGCTCCGAAGTATTGACATAAATGCCAAGCTCTCTTACAATCTGCTGGAACATGGAGAGGTTGCCTCTGCCGTTTGGATGAACGAGATCTACCAGCCAGCCGTATCTCTCTGTTCTTGAAACATTGTCATTTCTGACGTTTTTCTGATAATCCAGCCACTCCTGCCTGTGATTTACAACGGTGATATTCAAATTCGGATGTTCTGCCCTCTCTTCTTCTGCAACATCATATATTGCATCAAATAACTTTTCGTATCCGCCATGCGGCCCGTCTACAATCATCTCACACGGCACCCGCAGAACAACGCTGGTTTCGGCATTATTTTCATAAACTTTTTCCACCAGGGTCTTATAACGCTCCTTGTACTCATCGGCTGTAATCCCTGCCATTGACGCGCTACCATTGGTTACCACATTTTCGCCTCTATATGAAGAATCATTTGTACCAAGCATAATCATAACCACATCCGGATTATACCGCATTAAGCGAGGCTCGATCTGATCTAATGTTGTAGCAATCGTTGCGTTGGATACGCCCGTATTTAAAACAATATCGTCTGTCCGCCCAATCTCGTCTAAATATTTTGCAAACATCTGGGGGACATTGTCATATCCCTGTGTAACAATTCCGTGCGTAATACTGTCTCCCATAAACAAATACGTTGCAGGCTCTTCTCTTGTAAACAGTTCCTGAATCTTTTCGTTTCCGTCGGAATTCTGGTTTTCATACTCGCAGTTAATCCCTTTATTTCCGGCAATAACCGTTACTTCCACCGGCTGATAGGATTCCCTGACAGTTCCGCGGCCCACATCATATACATTGAGAATATACTTCTCGCCTTGCTTTAATCCGTCTATTGTAAATTCATTTTCTTCTGCAGATGCAGAAATTTTTATACCTGATTCGTCTTCCAGTGTATATTCTAACTGCACCGAATCCGCCGGCTCATCCTCTGCCTTTACCTTTATCCAGTCTTCTCCTGCAGTAACCTCTGCAACCTGCGCCAACTCTTTGGCTTCTGTCTGTTTTGCTACCGTATAGGAACCGTCGGAAAGCTGGTTAAAAGCATAATTTGTCTTTGTGTTCGTGCCTACTGCATCTTTAATCAGATTAGCCACTGCCTGATGTCCGGCTGCTGTCAGACTGCCGTCCTGTTTTATATAATTTTCCGCCAGCCCGCTAAGGTCAACCACTTTTACCCGTGTCCCGGCTACTTCCCGAATTGCTTCTGTATAACTCGTGATATTCTGCTTATCTTCGCTTGTTCCGGAAGGATACGGCGTCAGAATAAACGGAAGTTTATTATCATATGCTACTTTGTCCAAAAAAGCCTGTAAATTTTCTTTGAAAGCTTCTATACCGCCCTGGCCCTTTCCATAATCAGCAGCTCCTATCATAATTCCAACAGCTGCTGTACCAAAAGGCGCTACTCTCGTATCGTACTCATTTAAAATCTGCTTTACATCTGCATTTCTTTTCGACGTATTAAATACAAAACGTCCGCGCTCAACAAATGACCCGCTCGCCCGCATCGTATCTTCAAACATTCCGACCCAGTTACGCGTAGTCCCCCCTGTGGCAAAATCCGCAACACCTTCCGTGCCTCCGGTAAAAAGCCATGTACGACAGGTTCCTCCGGTCCACATACCTGAAAAATTCGTTAAATTCGTTAAATCCTTGTCGCCCATTGTAAGCTTCTGGAGCTGCTCTACGCTGTAAGCTTTGTTAATTACTGTCAGGAAATCAATTTCCCCGTTAAACGACGCTCCGCCGCTGGTATCGGAGCCGACATAGCTGCCGCCTGCAATCTCAAACTTTGTATAGTCATCCTGATTCTGGTTCATCCCTACTTTATAGAGTTTTGTCCACGAATTGTCGTACAAATCCAGCCCGCCGTCTACTATAAAGCGGACATTTCCTGCCTGAAATCCTATAGACGGGAGAAAACTGACTGCCATCGTATGGTACTTCCCATCTGCATATCCGGAACCGAAGTTCCCTTTCACTCCGGTTACCGGCGCTCCATTTTGGCCGACATTGCGCAAATGGCAGCGAATGGCTCCTCCCTGAAGCCCGAATATCATATTCTTTCCATTGCCTGACGTATCTGTTCCCATACCACATAACAGACCGTTTGGATTGGTGGTCTTAAAACGGATAATTACTGTCTGGTCATTGCTGCCGCCTTTTAAATTATTTAACACCTCCATATAATGCCTGTCAGCTGTATCAGTGGAATAATCCAGGCCGCTGCCGGAAAAATCCTGATTAAAATCAATATCAAATCCCGCCTTTTCGCTGGCTGCATAACTTTCTGCCGCCTCATTCCGAACAGATGCAAGCGTAATCTCCTGTTCTCCCTCCAAAGCTTTGTTTGCTCCGTCTGAAACTGCCCGGTCTGCCGCATTTACATTAAGCGGAGCCTGCCAGACAAATAACGCTGCTGCCATATTCAGCGCCAGCCCTAAAGAAACAGCTTTTTTCCATAATTTTGTTCCTAAACGCATACTAACCTTCCTTTCTGAATCTGCCGTACAATAATAATGAGATAATTGTATCATATTTTTTAAATTTTTACTATATCATCTTAAAAAAAACGGCAGATATGATATGGCGCCTGCCGTTGGGCTGTGCCTATCTATCTGCCGTCTTCATATTATTTAAAAATTACATTTTTATCCGGATTTGCCATCCTCACAACAAGATACGGATAACTCGGCGCCGCGTTTTTTGTTTCGTCTTTGGATGGCCCAATCAGATTTGTGTCAAAAATAACGGCGTTTTTCGTCAGATAAAAGTCTAAAATCTGTATGCTGTATCCTCCTGTTTCCTGTTCTCCGTACCCTCTTACTACATACAAATAATTATCGCCTTCATATGTCAGCTTAAAATCCGAAGCTTTTTTCTCTTCAATTTTTTCTTTCAGTTCCTGCGGTAAATCTTCCTCCTCTACAATTTCATATTCCACATCGCTGATTTTGCTGTCATCTGTTCTCTCAATTCCGCAGCCGCCAAATATTGCAAATATGGCAATTGCGCCGATTACAGCTCCATACAAAAGCAGACGGTATCCCATTTGGCTGTCATTATGCAAATCCATCTTCCTGATTACCCACTTTCCGTTTTTTACAGTTTATTCAGGAATTGTAGTTGTAATTCCAACTCTCAGCAGGTATAATATTCTCATCTTTCAGAAAGGAACGGATTTTTCCAAAAACCCATGATCAGACTTATTCTTGTTTCCGTATTTGTTATTTTATATCTAATACTTACACTCCCCATTCTTGCCGCAGAATGGCTGCTTGCCAAAAAATTTCAATACGCTGCCGATATTTCCAGGCTGCGCATGGTGCAATGGGCATTTAAAGTCATCCTGTTTATCAGCGGCACCCGTCTGACCGTTATCGGAGAAGAAAATGTGCCTGACGGCCAGGCCGTTCTTTATGCCGGCAATCACCGCAGCTTTTTTGATATTGTCATTACATATGCAAGATGTCCGGGGTTAACCGGCTATGTCGCCAAAGATTCCATGAAAAAAATCCCCCTCCTGTCGCTTTGGATGAAACGGCTTTACTGTCTCTTTCTTGACCGCGACAACATAAAAGAAGGCTTAAAGACAATTCTCATCGGAATTGACCAGATAAAACGCGGAATTTCCATGTGTATTTTCCCGGAAGGCACCCGCGGCAAAGGCGTGGATGAATTAGATATGCCTCCATTTAAAGAAGGCAGTTTGAAAATGGCAGAAAAAACCGGCTGTCCCATTATTCCAATGGCACTCACCGGTACTGCCGATATTTTTGAAAATCATTTTCCCTGGATTCGTTCCGCCCACGTAACTTTGCAGTACGGAAGCCCTATATATCCAAAAGAGCTTTCGAAAGAAGAGCAAAAACGTCTCGGCAATTACACCCAGAAAATTATTTTAGAAATGCTTAAGACGTCGTCAACGCTTTCACAATCTTAGAAAACTCCATAAAATGAGACGCTTTAATCAGTAAGGTGTCTCCTTTTTTTATTACGGAAAGCAGATATGCAGTCAAATCTTCCTTTGTCTCAAAATGTGCCGCATAAGTACGGTTCCCCGCCACACTCTGTGTCGCCTGCACCATTTCTTTTGATAATTCTCCTGTACAATATAAAAAATCGATCTGCTTTTGGGCCACGTAGCGCCCGATTCCGGCATGAAGACTGCGCTCTGACTCACCCAGTTCCCCCATATCACCTAATACGGCAATTTTTCTTCCCGCGACACCGGAAAGTACATCGATACTCGCCTGCATGGAAACAGGATTTGCATTATAGCAGTCGTCAATTACTGTAATCCCGTTCTTTTGAATTAAATTGCTCCTGCCGCTGATACTCTCTACCGTTTCAATTCCCCTGCAAATATCATCTATATTCATACCACAGACCCGTCCGGCACAGGCTGCCGCCAGTGCATTATAAATATTGTGCTCACCGGGAATCGGAATTGTCACTTCCCTGCATTCCCCATACAGATGAAGTTTCATGCGGATTCCTTCCATTCCAAGAGGTTCTATGTCTGACGCATATACGTCTTTTTGATTTTTTCCATACAGAATCGGCCTCTTTCCATTGACATTCTGTATCGTGGCAAGTTTATCGTCATCTCCGTTTAATATTACAATGCCGTCTCCGCGCAGATGATCAAACACTTCCGTTTTTGCCCTTAAGATGCCGTCTCTGCTGCCTAAATTTTCCAGATGGCACAGCCCGATATTCGTAATCACGCAAATGTCAGGATTTGCAATTTCTGCAAGACGGTGCATTTCTCCAAAATCAGAAATTCCCATCTCAAGAACTGCCACTTCATGCTCTTTTTTTATATCAAATATAGTAAGCGGAAGCCCAATTTCATTATTAAAATTTCCTGCCGTTTTATGCACATTGTACTTTTCTTTTAAAACAGACGCTATCATCTCTTTTGTGCTGGTCTTGCCTACGCTTCCGGTAATCCCCACTACTTTAATTCCCAGAGATCTGCGGTAAAACGCCGCGATTTTCTTTAACGCCTCTTTTGTAGATTCTACCAGAATATAAGACCCGTTCGGATTCTTTATCTCTTCTTCTGACAAAGATGCAGCCGCTCCCGCATCCATAACCGCAGGGATAAAACTGTGTCCGTCTACACGTTCCCCCCGAATGGGAATAAACAGACCGCCTTTTACTACTTTCCGGCTGTCAATTGCAATTTGCTCTACTTCTGTATCTATCCGGCTCCTGTCGCCAAAATATGTTCCGCCGCAGCATTGTACAATATTTTTTAATGTCATATTTTTCATGGCTGTTCCTCGTATTTTTTTAATGAAATCTGAATCAGTTTCTCACATAGTGCGCAAAAATCCATTCCTGCCGCCTGTGCTTCCTGGGGAATCAGGCTGGTCGGCGTCATGCCCGGCAGCGTATTTGCTTCCAGGCAATAGATTTCTCCTGCCTCGCTCATCATAAAATCCATTCTGGAATATGTATCAAGTCCCAGCGTCTCTGCTGCCAGAACTGCGATCTGCTGCATTCTTTCTGCCGTTTCTGCAGGAATCTCTGCCGGACAGGTCTCAATCGTGCTTCCCGCTTTATATTTATTTTTGTAATCGTAAAAACCCTCAATCGGCGCCATTTCAATTACCGGAAGCGCTTTTCCCTCAATTACCGCAACAGAAAACTCTCTTCCTTTTATGTACTCCTCAATAATCACTTCGTCTTCCAGTCCGAAAGCCGCATCCAGCGCATTTTTAAATTCTTCTTTTGTATGTGCAATGGATACGCCGATACTTGAACCTCCGCAGCACGGTTTTACAATACATGGAAATGAAAGCCCCGTCTCTTCCAAATCATCCGTTCTCTCTGATTTTGTCATCTTTCTGCCGTCCGGCACAGGCACACCTGCCTCACGGAAGAAAAACCTGCTGATTCCTTTATCCATGGCAAGCGCACTGCCAAGGCAGCCGCTTCCCGTATAGCGAATGCCAAACAGATCAAATGCAGCCTGAATCTTTCCGTTTTCTCCGTCTTCCCCATGGAGAGCCAGAAAAACAATATCTGCCATCTGACACATGCGGATAACATTGGGACCAAAAAAGCTGTCTGACTGGTCTTTTCTCATGGCTTTTATTTTTGCGCGATCAGGAGCCGTCTCTGAAATATCTGCTGTCTCTATGCTGCTTTCCGTACTGTGGTCAAATAAATCAGAAATATCTTCCTCTTTTTCTTTATAACCCATAAAAACATCTGTCAAAACGACTCTGTGTCCATTCTCACGCAGTGCTTTTGCTACCATTTCTCCCGTTTTAAAAGAAACGTCTCTTTCCGTGCTCAATCCTCCTGCTAATACTACTATATCCATCCCATTCTCCTGTCTTTTTTTAATCTTATTTTTGCTTTTCCCATTGTATCCCATTTTATTTTATATGGCAAGCGGGCATACACAAATGCAGACATGCGGTTTCAGGAAATTTTATTTTCTGCTGAAACCGCATGGCAATCGGAGGTTTTATTTTATATAATATCAGAAAGTCACAAATACGGGGTCTATCGCTTTATAAAATTCTTCAAAGCTCCCATAGCCCCTGTACTCTTCTGTAAGGTCGAGAATTGCTTTTGCCTGCCGCATGCTTTTCTCTGCCATTCTAAAATCTTTAGAAGCGGTATAACACCATGCCCTGATGCAGAACAGATGCGGCAGGACGGTATAGTTTCCTGAAAAAAAACAGCTTTCAATACCGTTGTCACATTGTTTTACCGCTTCTTCATATCTACTCTGCTTTTCCAAAATCCATGCCAGATTTCCCAAAATCATCGGCCGGATCTTCGCGGAATCTTCCGGATCTAACATTCTGCTTTCTAAATAATACTTCAAATAATACAATATCCGAAACGCCGTTTCCGTCTCGCGCTGCTTTGCATAGGCAATCCCCATATTTGACAAAATATAGATTTCATCATAAGTAAGTATTACCGTCTTCTTCGGCATTTGAAATCTTTTTACATAATCCGGAATGGTAATCTCCAGCGCCTGTTTCAGCTTCGGCAGAATTTCCTCTTCCCGTTCTTTTAAAATCGCCTGATAAACCGCCTGTGTATACATCGCAAACTGGCGGCAGAACGGATTTTTTTCTTCTTTTAAAATACCGTACTGCTTCATTGCGTTTTTTGCCTCGGCCATTTTCCGCAGTTCCAGATACACCAGAATCTGTTTGCAGAGTTTGGAACGCTGCATTTCCTTTTTCGTATCAAAAGAAATCCACATATGATGCATTCCCGGCATTCGGCTGCACAAGGCCCGAAACACCTGCTTTGATACAATTTCCCTGCCGTTTTCAATTCTGGAAAGCGTACCCGGCGTACAGATTCCATAAGCTAATTCTTCCTGTGTGTATCCCATTCGCCCCCGCATTTCACGGATTGCCTCTCCCATGCCATATGTCGGCATATTTCATCCCCCTTTGTCACAGCTCTCCTGTAAACACACTATAATCCGGATTTCGACAGAGTACAATCAGCATATTGAGGGTCATTATTCATAAAGAATTTTTTATATGTGTGGTTAGCGAATGTAATTTGTTTTTTCTGTGTATTCGTTTTCGGGAAGGGAAATTCCGCTGTTTTTGCCCGCTTCCAGACATTTTAACAGCCATGCCATATTTCTTCCAAGATTTCTCATAATCTGAAGTCCTTCTTTATCCTGCATGACATCCTCCGGCCTGTTCCCGTGAACCATATTCCAGTAAGAAGATGATACGACAGGCATCTCCGAAATTGTAAAATATTTGTTCAGCACATCTACGGAAGCTGTCGTGCCTGCTCTTCTGGCCGAAGCAACTGCCGCGCCCGGCTTGTGCATAAACGCACGCTTGCCCGCATAGAACATCCTGTCTAATGCACTTAAAATCCGTCCGGAAGGATGCGCATAATATACCGGCGTCCCAAATACAAAACCATCGGATTCTTCTGCTTTGGCAATAATTTCGTTGATTTTGTCATCCTCAAATACGCAGCCCGGATGCGCCTGATTGCATTGTCCGCAGCCGATGCAGTCGCGGACTTTGTCTGCGCCGAGCCATACGATTTCAGTCTGTATTCCCTCCTCATTTAAACATTTTTCCACCTGTGACAACGCTGTATACGTACAGCCTTTCTCTCTGGAGCTTCCGTTTACCATCAAAACCTTCACTTTATTTACCTCCTGCTATTTTTTCTGTTTCTCCTTATTATATTGAAAAAAACATTTAAATCAATATTTAATATTCTCTTTTCTTCAAAAAAATGCTAAAATTAAGAACATAATCATATCACTGTATTTTAACAGGAAGCGAGGCTATTCTTATGAACACAATTCAAACAACGAAAGCGCCCGGTGCAATCGGGCCTTATTCCCAGGGATACGAAGCAAACGGTTTTGTATTCACTTCCGGACAAATTGCAATTATTCCCGAAACAGGAGAAATCGCACAGGGCATACGCGCACAGGCCGGACAGTGCTGTAAAAACATTGGCGCCATTTTAGAATCAGCCGGATGCGGCTATGAAAACGTTGTTAAAACCACCTGTTTTCTTGCAAATATGGAAGATTTTGCCGTATTTAATGAAATCTATGCAGATTATTTTATTTCCAAACCCGCAAGAAGCTGCGTTGCCGTAAAGGAATTACCGAAAGGCGTATTATGCGAAGTAGAGGCAATTGCCGTAAAGAACTGACAAAAAGCGCCCGAAATCCGTACAATCGCGGATTTCGGGCGCTTTTTAAATTATATGTGACTGCCCCGAAGGGATGTGTCATTTGATTTCTTCCACCTCTGTCCAGCTTTTATCCTTCAAATCATAAAAATAACTTTGATCGTCCTTTTCGACCCAATAGCGCCCGTCATCGAAACGCAGCCTCACAAATACCTCTGTGTCCGGCTCAAAATCATCAAATAAATATTGTTTTTCTGCTATATCATAATATTTATAAAAATCTTTGTTTCTATCGCCGTCTTTTGTTCTTCGGACCAACTCGATCCATCCGATCTTGAAATAAATAAAATCATATTTCTCATCACATGTCAGAATTTCTTCTCTTTTTTTTGTCTTTAGATTGTAAGTTTCTACTTTGTCTTTCTCATCCGACTGCAAAAATATCGTATCATCCAGAACAAACTGGCCGTCCTCTACTTCTCCGTCGAAAACATCCCTGATTTCTTTCGTATGAAAATCATACTGCCTGTATTTAAGCCAGTTATCTCCGCCATAAT
The DNA here is from genome assembly GCA_948468325.1 of uncultured Lachnospiraceae bacterium. GTDB lineage: Bacteria > Bacillota > Clostridia > Lachnospirales > Lachnospiraceae > Roseburia_B. The sequence goes on from CAOKHR010000001.1 coordinate 12,031, forward strand.
CCATTTCCAGAAAATAAATCGAGTCTCCGCTTCCGCCGCACGGAACCGTATAAATTGAATCTCTGTCTTCCAGAATCTCTGTCTCTTCGTCTGTCAAAAGATCATACATAACCAAAACCGGAAAGGAGGATTCACTGCCGCTTCCGTCTTCAAATTCTACGATTGTCGGAATAGAAAGAAATAATTTTCCTCTGTACATGCTTGCCGCATTTGGAGGCGTCCTTCGGCCTTCAAATTTGTGAACCTGTTTTTTATCGGTTCCGTCTTTGTTTACGCTGTACAGATACAGCCCGACATCGTCTTCGCCGGATTTCGAGACCATATAATACAATCTGCCGTCCATACAAGTCATAAATCCCATATAGCTTGTCTCTCCTACTACTGCCTGGCACTCTTCGGAATTGTGTTTACAGTTCACTTTCTGACAGAGAACCGTCTCTTTTGCGGAATTTTTATCTGCATATTTTAAAACCATATAGTCGTTTATGTCATCTTGTACCTGCTGTACATAATATACGCCTTCCTCTGACTCTGTGATATTAATCATAGGAAGGAATTTATTATAATCCTGCCCGCTTGTCTCCCCGCTTTTTTTCTTCTGGCTGCATCCCGCCAAAAGCGCCGCAAAGCACAGCGTCCCTATTATGATCCTGCCATATTTTTTTCTCTGCATAATATCTCCTTTCCGGTAATTGCTGCGGCCGCGGCAAATATAAAAAGTAGGCCGGCCATCATCCACTGACTCTGATATGTAAATACAAAAAAGAAATCATGAATCATTCTAAGCCACCGCGCCGAAAGATACGGCGACAAAAGCGTCGGAACCACAGCTCCGCCCAAGATCATTCCCGTCAGCATGTACTGGTTTTTTACCCGTTTTCCGAAAGCGGACAAAAGAATCAGTACGGCAGACGCACTGACGCATTGTACGATAATTCCTGTCACAAAAAATACAATTACCGGCAATTTAATATCGCTGCTCCAATACTGGGGCAGACAGTCTGCCGGAGCCAGAAGCTTTAAATCATATTCACTGACGGCTCTTACAAAGGAAATGATCCCAAATACAGCAATCAGAGGAATCGTATACAAATGAAGCGCTGCAATTTTTGCATTCCACAGCTTTGCCCCGCCGCAGACTGACGTCCTTTGCAAAACTTCAGCATGCGTTTCTTTTTCTTTCTGGAAGACTGCGGGAATCAGGAATGCAAAAGAAATGCAAAGCAAAAGAACCATCATTCTTGAAACTTCCGTAAAACAAAATAAAATGCTGTACTGCACATCTTTTAAGAAAATTCCTTCTTTTTCATCATTTTTGAGTGCTTCCATCCGGTTTACGTATTTTTCTAAGCCCATCCGGCGCTCCAGTTCTTTCTGCAGTGCATCTGCACGGTACACATTTTCTTCCTGCATCAGTTCTCTTTCAATATTGGAAAAATAATCCTCCTCCGCTGCAATATCTGCAGCTGTCTGCTTCGTAATTCTGTCTCCAAACCGGTCAATATACTGTTGGTAATAATACTCCTCTGTTCCCAGATAATCACGATACTGCCGCACGGTAAGTCCCTGTAATAAAATACAGGCAGCAAAAAAGAATATCCCTCTCTGATAAATCCACATTTTTTTCACTTCATAATAAAAAAGCGTATGCGGTTTCTTATTTGTACCTTTTTTTATTTTAATTTTTCGTTTTCTTTCTCTCCGGCTGCCGGTTCCTGCAATCATAATCATACCAATTGTCAAAACAAGCAGCGGAAGAAATCCCCACACTGACTCTATCATAAAATTCCCAAATCGAATCAGTTCATATGTACCAATCACAGGTTTTCCCCGCAGAAAACTCCATACGTTCCAAATCCGGACAGCCGCAGTCAGACCGCCGCCTCCAAAAAAACTGCCTGCCCAAATGCTAAACCCCAAAATTCCTGTGATTCCTGCCGCCATTAAGATTACAGAATGAAATCGTCTGGCAAATACAACTGCAGCTGCAGTCAGTATTGCCGCTGCAAATACTTTTAAAACAATGCATACAAAAATATATTTCCCGATTGTCCAGGCATACGGAACCGCAAAATATTGCGGAACGCTTTGTATTGCCGCCGAAAAAGAAACCGGGCCGACAAACGCCTCTTCCAGCACAAAGTTTAGAAAAAAAGCAAAGAGTATGTATGCTGTAAAACTGATGTAAACGACAAACAGCTTGGCCAGAAATAATCTTGTTTTTCCATAATACATCGCACATGCAAAATCTGTTTTTCCTGTTTTTTCCTCCTGGCAGAACACGACGCTTACCAGATAAATCAGAAATATTACTGCCAGCAAATCTCCTGCATAGAAATCCAGCAGATGCTCCACTCCCAAATAAGGCTGAAGCTGCATAGGCGCCGTAATCCGAAGTTCCTTATAAGTCTCTGCAATCCGCCTCATATAATCTGTCTGGTTCCACTCGGAATCCGAAAATATGGAAATTTCCTGATTCTTCTCATATTGATTCTGAATGGATGCGCGGTATGCCTCATAACCGTCGATCGCCTTTACCTCTCTGCTAATTTGTTCCAGCGCCACCCATTCTTCATAGTCTGCCGTGCTTTGCGTCTCTATTTTTTCATCCAGCCACGCAGAGACATCCCCGCCCTTTTCTTCCAGAATACTGTGTATATGCAGATATTCTGAAAGCCATTCCTCATTTTTACCCAAATCACTCCAAAATACAATGCCGGACAAGATAAAGAAAAATAAAAACGTTTTTAAAACGGAAGCGTTCTTCCATAATTTTTTCCATTCATACCATATAAGCCTCATAGGTTATCATTCTTCCCCTCCAAAGTAACACAAATAGACATCCTCTAAATCCGGATATACTTCTTTTCCATTCTCTGGCTGTTTTTCTTCTTCTCCTACGATTACTTTTGCATAGATATTTCCTTTTCGATGACAGACACTGCTGACCTTGTATCTGGCTTCCAGTTTTTCCAGCGGAACATTAAGCTCCATCTCAAAAACCCGTCCATTTAACTGTTCCGTCAGCTCCCAGGCCGTATTTTCTGCCACAAGGCTTCCATGATCCAGCATCAGTATTTTATTTGCAATCAGTTCTACATCGCTGACCACATGCGTCGCAATAATAATAATTCTGTCCCTGGCATATTCTGCAATTAAATTTCTCATTTCGATTCGTTTTTTCGGATCTAATCCCGCCGTAGGCTCGTCTAAAATAACCATCTTTGGCTGGTTCAGCAAAGCCTGTGCTAACATCAGCCTCTGCTGCATGCCTCCCGACAGTGTCTTTATCTTCTGGTTTTTTACGTTACTCAGACGCACTTTCTCCAGCAGCTCTTCGGCAGCGCCGAAAAGAACTTTCCGCTCCATTCCTTTCAGGGCGCCGATATAATATAAATATTCTAAAACTCCAAATTCCGGATACAGGCACGTTTGCTGCGGCATATATCCCAGAACTTTTAAAAAATCCTTTTTTAATACCCGTATATCTTTTCCATCAAATAAAATTTCTCCGCCGGACGGTTCTAACAGCATGCTGATTAATTTCATAAATGTGCTTTTTCCGGCGCCGTTCGGACCGAGAAGTCCGTATATACCAGACGAAAGCTGGAGATTTAAAGGTTTTAATGCCTCTTTGTTTCCATAAGATTTTTTCAGGTTTTTTAATTCCAGCATCATGTCCTATTCCTCCCAGCTATCCACCTGTTTCTGAAGCTCCGACATAACCTCCTCAAGCCCGGCATCCTCTAACTTCTCCTGCTGCCTGTACAGATAGGCTTTTATGTCTGGTACCCCGGAAAATTGCAGCTCATGAATCGTTTCCTGATAAATTGCCGCAATTTCACTCATCTTTCTTAATAAATCTTTATTCCAGTCCGGCGTAAAATTACTATACGGCATAGACGGAATTTCCTTAAGAATCTTCTCTGCTTTTTCTTTCTTATCTAACACTTCCAGCTCATTTGGATAGGCAATCATATTGTTTCCGACCGGACTATAGCTTCCCATACATGAAATTGAATTCTCATTTTGATAAACGGCATGCCCGTCAACCAGACGGTAATCTTCTTCCGGTACGCCATAAATCATAAGATTCGACAATTCCTCATCGTATACCGAAGCCGCGAGCACCTGTACCGCCAACTCCTGATTCTGGCTGCTCTTTAACACTCCGTTTCCATAAGAACGGGTGATATATGGATTTCCCAGACGGACCGCCAGCGTCCTTTCTTCATCTTCGGTTCCCTGCAATTCCCGTATTGTCGGCATATTCTGTAAGGTAAATACCGGCTGTGCAGTCACGTTCCCTGAGCTGTCATGCGCGTCCAGATTATTCTCGTAAATATATTGATACAGTTCAAACGCATTTTGTATTTCCTCAATGGAGAAGCTGTCTTCAATCTTTTTTTCCTTAAGATTTAAATACAAATTATTTGTTATGCCCTCTAATACCGGCATACTCTTTCCCATCAGATAATCGCTATAATCCAAACCAGATGCATTCGTAAGAATATACCTGTTGTCCAAAACATGCGATTCCTCAAAATATGGCAAAAGCCATCTTACGACTTCCTCCGGCGTCATTCTTTTAATCTTTTCCTCTTCCAGCGGTACCTGATATTTTTCTATAAAAGATTTATCAAAACAGTACGCCGTTTCTTTCACACTGACATTTCCACGGGGAATCTGATATGTTCTGCCGTTAATTCGGTTTGCCTTCCAGATGTTCTCTGGAATCGCTTCTCTGGCTTTTTTCATTCCCTCATCTTTCATATAGTCATCCAAAGGAAGAAACCTGTCATATTCCATAAACGAAATTTCTGCAATATCTACTTTTGCATCGTTTTGCAGTAATGTTTGAATTTTTTCACCTGAATATACAATCTCGTTTTTATACCAGGAGCCATTTATGAATTCTTCTTCTGCCGCTTCATGCTGGAACGGCACATATTTAAAAACTACTTTCGCAGATATTCCCAGTTCTTTTAACCTCTTATTAAACAATTCAAACCGTTTTGCATGAACTTCCTGATAAGGTTCCCTTTCCTCCCTGTCAACTCCAAAATATTCCGGTTCGGAGAGATACCATACAATTTCCGTTCGCTTCTTTGAATTTGAAAAAGCAAAAATGCCGCAGGCCGCTGCCAGTAACAGGATAACAATACAAATCTTCCATTTTCTTTTCATACAACTCATTCCTTTCACTGATATAAGCTGCATACGAATCATATAGAAAGCGGAAATGGCAGTGAAATCCGCTTTTCACTTTCACTGCCATTTCTCAAATTAATTATAGTTTTTACTAAGTGTTTTCCAGTATGTTCCGTTTAAATAACAGGGCATCATTGCAGATTTACTGATATAATTTGTAGGAGCACTCTTTGTAATCGTCAACTGTCCCGTCTGTATGCTCTTATTTAAAGTTTGTGTGGATGTATTCCCGCTTACATCTTTCGTTACATATGTTCCGCCGATTACGCTTTTGGGCGTAATTGGATTCAGCGGATGACCTCCCTCATATATCTTACCCTCAACGCTATATTTTGAAATATTGAGAGTGGCCGTACAATCTGCCACCCCATTGCGCGCCTCTGCTGCATAAGATATTGTGGATGATAACATCAATGCTGCAAGCATGCCGCATGCTAAAATTCGCTTTTTATTTGTCATAATATGTTCTCCTTTCTACTCTTCTTCGCTACATCTAATTGCAGCTTTGTAAATAATCCTGATTAACAGCAAGTACAGGCCTCTGGCCAAGCTGTTATCCATTATCTTTTGTATGTAAAAAGTGTTGCATTAAACAATAAAAAATGATAAATTAATTATGTCCTCGTAAGACCTAATGCCATTTTATGGCATGCCTTCAAACTTTTGGCTTATGAGGACTTTTTTGTACATTCATAGAATTCCCCCTTTCTGCAATATTAATATTTTTGTATAATTTAAGTGTATTAAAAAATATTTTTTAATACACTTAAATTATAACATATAAAATATATAATGTAAATGCCGTTTTGCTTAAAAATGTATTAATTTTTCACATTCCTTACTAGAAAAGATTTATTTCAGACAAAAGCCAAAAAAACTGCCGAAAAGAAAACGTCATTACTCAATAAAATTCATGTAGTTTTATTTCTCAATTTAAAAAACTGCCGTACAATTTTGTACGGCAGTCCCAATTTTACAGTTCCTTTACATGCGGGTATTTACTAAAATACCTTTGATTTCTTCTTCTAAGAGCTCCTGCTCTTTCAGCATCTTTTTAACTTCTCCTTCTACGTCCTGCATAATATTATCTGCATCCACAACCTGCTCCGTAAGATTGGATGAATTCTCTTTTGCTTCTTCTGCAGCAGCTTCCGCTTCTTTTTTGTCCTCTTTCGCCGCTTCGATGCGTTCTTCCTGTTCTTCCTTCTTCTCTGCTCTGGCATCTGCAACTTCCTGGACTTCTTCTGCTTTTTCATCCATTGTCTCTTTGACATCATCAACCATCATGGCAATTGCTTCATCGGAAGCCGCTGCCATAATCTTCTCTTCTGCCTTTTTCGCATCTACCATTCCATGGGTTTTCAAACGTTCCATATTAATCATACGGATAGAAAACGCATTGGCCATCATCTCCCGGTTATTGCGTTCAATTTCTGTCTTATAATAATCTGTCTGCACATAGGCTTCCATGGCCTCTTTCTGATAATCAGTCATTTCTCCCATATTTTTGAGCCGCTCCTGCTCCTCCTGGGTCAGTGTCCCTGCAGCGCTGCCATGCTTTTTAATATCATATTCTTTCATTAAAAGTTCTAAATCCGCCTGCTCTTTACTGTCGTCTTTGACTCCGTACTCCTCTTTTTTGTCCGTTATTTTCTGCCTGTACTCCAAAAGAGATTCATTGGCGCTTTTGCTTTCCTCCTGCAGCTGACGAATGCGCCCTCTGATTTCTTCTACATTCGCATCCATCTTCTGCTCTGATTTATTGACAGTACCGACAATATGCAGCGCTTCTTTCTGATGCAGCTGCTTTTTCATTGCAATCCGCTCTTTGATGCTCATATCCTGTTTGCCAAAAGGAGTATCTCCTAAAAATAATGCTTTATTCTGCTGTGTAATCTTCATAACTGTACCTCCCAGTCTGATACTGACAATTTCCCGCTGCCTTCCTGTTTTCTATATCGGCATTTAAAGCTAAAAAACAAAGACTAATCTTCTGCTTTTCTTTTGTAAACTTCTAATGTAATTATTTCATGGGAAGACCCTGAAAAATCTGTCTTTTGTATCTTTATCCATTCACCCAAATCCACATCCAGGCTAAAATCTTTCGGATATTTTCTGTTCCACCAAAATACAATCAATGTTTCAATCCTATCTGCAAAGGAAGCAAGCCCCTCAGATTCCACAAAGCATATATCGCCACGTCCGGCTTTTCCCAGAAAGTCTTCATCCGTGAAAATTTCTGTATTTTCCAATACGCCATACAGCTTATACGAATATGCGTTCATCCACAGCCGCTTTCCCGTACAGATTTGCTGTATTTTCTCTGTTACCGCCCGATCTCTGCTCTGACGTCTGCCATTGAACATCATACCTTTCGTTTCGTCCAAACATACAATTACGATCATTTCTGCCTCTGGCTTTCATTTATATCCTGACAATCCTGCATCACTACCTGTGTTTCAAAATTATATTCATGCGGTATTTTATCGTCTGTCTTATGCCCCACTGCAAGTGCAATCTGAAAAGAATACCCTTCCGGTATCTGGAGTTTCTGTGAGAAATATTCTTTTTTCTCCCCATGCAGGGCATCATATACACAGCCGATAATCAACGTTCCAAGACCTATGCTTTCTGCTGCAAGGGCCATATTCTGGACGGCAATACCGGCATCTACCCTGCTCCACTTAAATTCATCTTCTGCACTTAGAAAAATAAGTACGGGAGCCCCATAATAAAAATTGTCCGGCAGCTTTTTTTGTCCGCGCAGACGCCTTTTTTCCTCATCCAGCTCTTCCAATACCGGATTGTCTCCGCTTACTACAGAAAAACGTATTTCCTGCCGGTTCATTCCGGTCGGCGCCTGCAGTCCCGCTTCCAAAATAATGTCCAATTCCTGCCTTGTCAATTTTTCGGTGCTGTATGCTCTGGCTGAGCTTCTCTGCTTTATTATTTCTAATACCTGATTTGACATTTTCCCATCTCCATTTCATTTAATATAATCGAATATAACGGGTTTTCACAACAGTGTACCATAAAAGAGAAGTTAATATCACGAACAATACTAACTTCTCTTTAAATCCCCTAACTTAATGCCATTGAGTCCGCACTGCCGGGCTCTTCGCTGTCAGGCTGTTTATTTCATATCTTTTACATCAATTCGCGTCAATGCTTTTCGCAATGCAAATTCTGCACGGGCAACATCGATTTCTGCTGTTTTTGCCTGCAGGCGCTCTTCTGCTCTTTTTCTGGCAGCTTCTGCACGGGCAACGTCAATTTCTTCCGCCCATTCTGCAATCTCCGCCAAAAGCGTTACCTGTTCCGGTAAAACTTCAGCAAATCCTGCGTGCACCGCAGCTATTTTTTCACCTTCGGCCTCATGAATAATAACGGCTCCCGGCTCTAATACGGTAGTCAGCGGAATATGCTTCTTATAAACACCGATTTGTCCGGAGCTTGTATTAAACTCTATCATCTCTGCTTCTCCGGTATAAAATACTCTGTCCGGCGTTATAATCTTTACCTGAAACATTTTCTCATTATCTGCCATACCATCACCCCTTACTTCACGCGGGCACGTACTTCATCAATCGTTCCTGCATTTAAGAAATGGCTTTCCGGTACGTCGTCTAATTTTCCTTCGATAATTTCGCGGAACCCTCTTACAGTTTCGGCAATCGGAACATATTTCCCATCCATTCCGGTAAACTGCGTTGCTACGAAGAAAGGCTGGGATAAGAATCTCTGCACTTTTCTTGCACGGTTTACAACCAGCTTGTCGTCCTCAGACAGCTCATCCATACCCAAAATTGCGATAATATCCTGAAGCTCTTTGTATTTCTGTAAAATCTCCTGTACGCCGCGCGCAACTTCAAAATGCTCCTGTCCTACAATACGCGGATCCAGGATACGGGAAGTAGAGCCAAGCGGGTCTACTGCCGGATAAATACCAAGCTCTGCAATCGAACGCTCAAGTACCGTTGTTGCATCCAGATGTGCAAACGTCGTAGCCGGAGCCGGGTCTGTCAAATCGTCTGCCGGTACATAAACTGCCTGAACGGATGTAATGGAACCGTTCTTTGTAGAAGTAATACGCTCCTGCAGCGTACCCATTTCCGTCTGCAGCGTCGGCTGGTAACCTACTGCGGAAGGCATACGGCCAAGCAGCGCGGAAACTTCCGAACCGGCCTGTGTAAAACGGAAAATATTGTCAATGAACAAAAGCACGTCTTTACCGCCCCTGTCACGGAAATACTCTGCCATCGTAAGGCCTGACAATCCTACACGCATTCTTGCTCCCGGCGGTTCGTTCATCTGTCCGAATACCATGGTAGTCTTATCAATAACGCCGGATTCTTTCATTTCATAATAGAGATCGTTTCCTTCACGGGTACGCTCTCCTACACCTGTAAACACAGAATATCCGCCGTGCTCTGTTGCAATATTGTGAATCAGCTCCTGAATCAGCACGGTCTTGCCTACACCGGCTCCTCCGAAAAGTCCGATTTTACCGCCTTTCTGGTAAGGGCAGAGCAAATCTACGACTTTGATTCCTGTTTCAAGCATTTCCTGAGAAGTGGACTGCTCTTCAAAAGTTGGTGCTTTTCTGTGAATCGGCCAGTATTCAACGTTCTTTGGAGGTTCCACTTCATCAATCGGCTCGCCTAAGACATTAAACATACGTCCTAAAGTATTCTCACCGACCGGAACGCTGATGGAAGCTCCTGTAGCCTCCGCCTCCATTCCGCGGACAAGTCCGTCGGTAGAACCCATGGCAATACATCTGACCGTATCATCACCCAGATGCTGGGAAACTTCTACTACCAGCTTCTTCCCATCTTTCATGGTAACATTGATAGCATCATTAATCTCCGGCAGGTGCCCTTCTGAAAATTTAATATCCAAAACGGCGCCGATAATCTGAGTGATTTTACCTATATTTTTTTCTGCCATTTTTTCCTATCACTCCTTATTCTTATTCAATCGCTGACGCGCCCGCGATAATCTCTGTTAATTCTTGTGTAATCGAACCCTGACGCGCTCTGTTATATTTCAGTGACAAATCACTAATCATTTCTTCTGCATTGCTTGTCGCAGAATCCATCGCCTGCATACGGGCTCCGTTTTCACTGGCAACTGCTTCTACCAGCGCGCCATAGAACAGGCTTGTAATATATTTGGGAATAATCATATTCAATGCCTCTTCATCATTTGGCTCATAATTCATCAGAATATTAGAATCCTCTTCCGCCTCCTGGCCATTAATTGCTACCGGAAGCAGTCTGATTAATTTCGGCTCATGGCTTACCGTATTTTTAAAATGCGTATATGCCAGATAAATCTCACCGATTTCTTCCTCCTGAAATGCCTGCAGCACTTTCTTGCAGATTGCAGACGCATCCTCATAGCCGGGAGCCTCAATTACTTCCGAATAATCGGCTGCAATCTCAAATCCCCTTCGTTCCAGCGCTTCCTTACCCTTGCTGCCGACTGCATAGATTTTAAGATCTTCTTTTTTGAGACCACTGTCTAACACCTGCTTTACAACATTCGAGTTGTAGCCGCCGGCAAGCCCGCGGTTTGATGTGATAACAACGACAGCTTTTTTTGCCGATGTTCCTGCTTTCAGATAAGGATGCATAATGCTGCCTGACCTTTTTAACATGGAAACTACAGTCTGATACATATAATTAAAATACGGATTCGTCTCTTCTGCACGGTTTTTCGCCTTTTGCAGTTTTACGGTAGAAACAAGCTTCATGGCTTTTGTGATTTGCTGCGTACTTTGTATGCTGCTTTTTCTTCGCTTAATGTCCCTCATTGAGGCCATATATTTTCACCGCCCTTTTCTTTTCCTGCCTGCTCTACTTAAAGGATGCCTTACATTCCTCAATTGCTTTAACCAATGCTTTTTCGTTCTCCTGGGTCATCTCTTTCGTCTCACGGATGGATTCTAAAATTTCCGGATATTTTGTCTCGATATAATCAAACAGTTCTCCCTGGAAACGAAGAATATCTTCCACCGGAATATCAATGAGATACTTCTTGGTCGCCGCATAAATAATGACAACCTGATTCTCTACCGGCATCGGCTGATACTGCGGCTGCTTCAAAATCTCGCGGATTCTTTCGCCCTGTGCCAGCTTCTCTTTTGTATCATCGTCCAGCTCGGAACCAAACTGGGAAAATGCCGCCAGTTCACGGTACTGTGCAAGCTCGACGCGAATAGGCGCCGCAATCTTCTTAATCGCCTTAATCTGCGCGGCTCCTCCAACCCTGGATACCGAAAGGCCGGCGTTGATAGCCGGACGGAAACCTGCGTTGAACATATCTGTTTCCAGATAAATCTGTCCGTCTGTAATAGAAATTACGTTTGTCGGGATGTACGCGGACACATCGCCTGCCTGCGTCTCGATAATCGGAAGCGCCGTCAGGGAACCTCCGCCTAAACTGTCATTTAATTTTGCCGCACGCTCTAACAGTCTGGAATGAAGATAAAATACATCACCCGGATAAGCTTCACGTCCAGGCGGCCTCTTTAACAGTAAGGAAAGTGTACGGTAAGCCGTTGCATGTTTGCTCAAATCATCATACACTACGAGAACATCTTCCCCGTTCTCCATCCATTCTTCTCCAATGGCACATCCGGAATACGGCGCGATATACTGCAGCGGTGCAAGTTCGCTTGCTGTAGAAGCTACTACCGTAGTATAAGCCATAGCGCCGAACTCTTCCAGTGTCTTTACAATCGAAGCAACCGTAGAAGCTTTCTGGCCGATTGCCACATAAATACATTTTACATTTTTGCCCTTCTGATTGATAATCGTATCAATCGCAATTGCAGTCTTACCGGTCTGTTTGTCGCCGATGATAAGCTCACGCTGTCCCCGTCCGATCGGTATCATGGCATCAATCGCCTTAATACCTGTCTGCAACGGAGTATCAACGGATTTTCTGGAAATAACGCCGCTTGCCACACGTTCAATCTTACGGAATTTATCTGTTTCAATGGGTCCTTTTCCGTCAATCGGCTGGCCTAATGCATTGACTACACGTCCCAGCATTGCATTGCCAACCGGAACTTCTACTACCCTTCCTGTTGTCTTAACGGTATCTCCTTCGTTAATGCTCCTCGAATCGCCCAATAATACGGCTCCGACATTATCCTCTTCAAGGTTTAATACCATTCCATATACTTCACCAGGAAATTCAAGAAGTTCTCCCTGCATTGCATTCTCCAGTCCATGAATACGTGCAATACCGTCCGCCACCTGAATAACGGTACCCACATCTGCCACCTGGAGCTGCGCCGCATATCTCTTAATTTGCTCTTTAATCACAGAACTGATTTCTTCCGGTCTTAAATTCATGGAGCGCATTCACCTACTTTCAACTGAATTTTCGATAATTCACGAGACAGATCATAAATTTTCGTTCTAATGCTGCTGTCTACCACCCGGTCTTTAATCCGGATTACCATGCCGCCGATTAATGCGGCGTCTACATCATAATGCATTTCAAATTCCACATATTTTGTCGTCTGAATCAGCCTCTTTACTACCTGCTCTTTCTGCGCATCGGATAATTCCATTGCTGTCGTCACATAGGCAGTACCGATGTTTTTGGATTCTTTTACTTCGGTAATAAAATACGAAAGCACCGATTCCGTTTCACTGAAATGCCCTTTGTCAACAATCATTCGCAGCAGGCCTGTCAGCTCGTCACTGACCTGTCCTTTGAAAATTTTCTCTATGATTTCAATCTTCTCTTCCTTTACAATTTTGGGGTGGTTCATTAATTTGTAAATTTCCGCATTTTCTTTTAACACGGCAAGCACGCCCTCCGCTTCTTCGCAGAAAGCATCTATCCGCCCTGACTCTGCCGCAATTTCAAACAATGCATCACCATATGTTTTTGATACTAGCTTAGCCATGTCGAATCACCCATCTCTTTCAAAGTTTCATCTACAAGCGTATCCTGAATCTTTGTGTCAATTGAAGCTGCAACTACTTTGGCAGCCATCATGGATGCAACGGCGATCATTTCCTGTTTTACTTCGTCCATTGCACGTTTCTTTTCCAATTCGGCTTCGTCGCCTGCTCTCTCAATAATGCGGGCGGCTTCCTCTTTCGCCTCATCAATAATCTTCGCTTCATTTCTCAAAGCCTTCTGACGCGCTTCACTCAAGATCTGCTCCGCCTCTTTATCTATGCCTTTCAGTTTTGCTTCGTACTGCTCTTTTAACGCTGCCGCACTCTCTTTATCTGCGTTCGCATCTTCTATATTCTTTTTAATCCCTTCCTGTCTGTCTTTTAACATCTTACGAACCGGGTTAAATAAAAGATAGCTTGCAAGTAAAAACAGTACAAATACAGAAATACCGAACTGCAAAACATCCATCAGAAGCTGCATATCCAGTCCAAACAATCTGTCCATATCCTAGAAGTTCACCCTCCTTTCCGCAATTTTCACTTTTATGATCCCCACAGGTCTTCCCATCGGCATCAATTATACTAACGGTTTTACGAAAAGTAAGAGGATTGCAACAAGCAGGCCGTAAAGACCAGTTGTCTCTGCAACCGCCTGTCCTAATAACATGGTAGATGTAATGTCAGATTTTGCTCCCGGATTCCTTCCTACAGCATTTGCTGCATAACCTGCTGCAATACCCTGTCCTACACCAGGTCCGATACCTGCGATAACTGCAAGGCCTGCACCGATAGCTGAACACGCTAATATCAAATCATTTCCTGTAATATTCATAATAAAATTCCTCCTGTTAAAATATAATTATAATACTGTTTACTCTGAACCAATTGCATCGCTGATGTATGTCATAGTCAACATACAGAACACATAAGTCTGAATTGCTCCTGAGAACAAATCAAAGTACACGTGAAGTACAGACGGCCAGATTGTTGCAATCCAGCCCAGCAGCCCATAAACAAGCGCCATAATAATGGTTCCTGACAAAACATTTGCAAACAAACGCAATGACAGGGATACAGGCACTGCAATGTCACTAATAATATTAATCGGCGCCCAGATCGGCCACGGCTCGCACAGCCCTTTGAGTACGCCTGAAACGTGCTGGTGTTTAAATTTGTTAAAATGAATCAGGCTAAACGTCATAATTCCCAGCGCAAAAGTGACTCCATAGTCTGCTGTCGGCGGCCTCAGCCCAAAGATTCCGGATATATTGCTCATCAGAATAAAGATAAAAATCGTACTGATATAATTGGCAAATTTGGATGAGTTTACACCCATGACCCCTTTTACCATATTATCTAACATTTCAACAATCAGCTCTATTACATTCTGAAAACCATCCGGCACTTCTTTCGCATGTTTCATTTTTCGATTTACTGTAATGAAAAATCCGATCAGAACTATCATCACGATCAATGCGCATACATGTGTCGTTGTTATCCAGCAAGTCTGTCCGAACACTTCATAAGAAATCAGTCCATGCACCATAATGTCAATGTCTGCGTCAGCAGCCATCAAAATTGCATTACTCAAGCTTTCACCTCCTTGATTTTTTATTCCAACTGCTTTAATTCTTTATCTGCAGAATATTCTTCACTTCCTTTCCTCTTTGATATAACTTTATGAATTGACGGCTGCATATAGGCCGCTATCTTTAAGCCCATAACGCCTGTAAATGCAGCTATCGGATTTCCAAGATTAAAACGTATCACACAAAAAAATACAACTACAACTGCCGCATACCGCATAAGTGACATCGTAATCAGCTTTCCCTGACTGCTGCCCGCACTTACTGCATCTTCAATCACAACTGCCATGTGAACTGCCATACCCGCCGCTAATGCCACGCCGATCCAAAGCCCTGTAGAATACAGCAATTTATCTTTTACCAGCCAGATGCCTGTAAGCTGTGCGGCAATACCATAGAGCAGTATCCCCAAAACCAGCTCCGGCAGCGCTTTATTCAGTCTTTTTAACATGCTTCGTATCCCTGTCGCTTTCCTGTTCGAATATTTTCTTTGCCATAACATAAATGTTGCGGAAACCTGCCAATGCCCCGATGATAAACAAAGGCACCACTATAAACATCATATCAAATTTCTTTCCGATATATACCCCAAGCATCGTACACATAAGAATCGGGACAATCATATTGAGTCCGAACTGCAGCACCATAGTAAAGGCCTGATACACATTTTTCCTGTATTTCATCTGCTATACCTCAAAACAAATTTCCCTGCCTGTACGTTTATACTTATAGTATTTTACACCGGCTGTATCCAGCATGCGCTTGGATGCAATCACTGCCGGCGTATGCTCATATTTATCAGAATCATATACGAGCGTCTTTATCCCTGACTGAATAATTGCTTTTGCACATTCATTGCAGGGAAACAGGGAAACATACATCTTTGCCCCTTCCAGCGAACCTCCTCTGTAGTTTAAAATTGCATTCAGCTCACTGTGTGTCGTATACAAATACTTACTGTTTAAAGGTTCTCCTTCTCTTGCCCATGGAAACGCATCGTCGGAGCATCCAATCGGAAATCCGTTGTAACCCATAGAAAGAATTTTGTTGTCGCTGCTTACAATACAGGCTCCCACCTGTGTGCTGGGATCTTTTGAGCGCATTGCGGAAAGCATGGCTACCCCCATAAAATATTCATCCCAGCTGATATAATCCTGTCGTTTACCGCTCACAAAAACCTCCTTATTTTGTGCCGAATATGCGGTCTCCCGCATCTCCTAATCCCGGGACAATATAACAGTCTTCATTTAACCTGTCATCCAGTGCACCGATATAGACATCTACATCCGGATGTTCCTCCTGCATCCGCTTTACTCCCTCGGGAGCCGCAATAATGCACATATAACGAATATTTTTTACGCCTTTGTCTTTTAACATCTGAATTGCCGCCACCGCAGATCCTCCTGTTGCAAGCATCGGATCTACAACAAACGCCTCGCGCTCGGAACAATCTTCCGGCAGTTTGCAGTAATATTCTACCGGTTCTTTCGTCTCGGGATCACGATAAAGCCCGATATGACCCACTTTTGCAGCCGGTATCATATTCAGCATTCCGTCTACCATGCCAAGTCCCGCACGCAGAATCGGAATGACCGCCAGCTTCTTGCCATGCAGTTCCTTTACTGTCGTTTTACAAATCGGCGTCTGGATTTCCACATCCGAAAGCTTCAAATCTCTCGTCGCTTCATAGCACATCAGCATGGCAATTTCGCTCACTAATATCCGAAAATCCTTCGAACCCGTCTCTGATCTGCGAATCCAGCCAATTTTGTGCTGAATCAGCGGATGATCCATAACTATTACTTTTGACATAGCAACCTCCCTATTTTTCTTCATTTAATATGTTTACTAATTTACGAATAGATGCAAGCAGTGTTTCGTAACACAATCCGTAAATCTGAAGTGTTCCGCCATAAGGGTCCACAATCTCAAGCTCGTCTCCCACAAATTCTGTCAGCACCCGTATGCGTGCAGGATCTGCTTCTTCAAACATTTCAAGTATCTTTTGACGATGTTTCTCCTCCATCGTCAGTACCAGCGTGTTACCTCTTAAATCTTCCGCCGTAAGCGGACTCGACATATATCCTTCTACGGGCAGGCCGTTGCTGATCATAACGGCCTCTGCTTTCTGATTTAACGGTTCCGGAAATAATACAACCAGCCCCCGGGCCACAATTTCCACCGGCCGCTTTAAACCAATATCTTCCAGTATCGCGACTGCCATCTGTTCTCTGCAGGTCCCGCTTCCCGCTACAAATACTATTTTATTATACAATTCTTTTCCCCCATATTTCTCACACGACATAAATCCGGTGTCCCGCCGCTTTTAACAGCCGGTTCATAATAGCCTGTCCGATTCTTGGTGTTGCAAAACTTTCCGAATAAATAATATCTACCCTTTCCTCGTCAAATTCCCGCAAAATCCGATACAAATGCCGTGCAATCACATCTTCGTCGTCTCTTGTCCCCATACTAAGTATCATGTTTCCCCTGTAATATGCAGCTGTTTCATCTGTTCCTATAATACCGACTCTCTTACCTTTTGCCTGCATATCGTCTGTCCATTCATTAATCTTATCTACCACCGCTTTCCTTTCTCCGTCCACAATAATCAGATCCGCCCTGGGCGCGTAATGCCTGTATTTCATTCCGGGAGCTTTCGGCTTTGTAAAAGAATCCCCGCTGATAATACCCGGGTCTGTTTTCACAATTCCGATTACCTCTTCCAGCATCTGTCCGGTAATATAACCCGGCCTTAAAATCATAGGAACGTCTTCTGTCAGATCTATTATTGTAGATTCAATCCCGATACCCACTTCACCGCCGTCTAAAATAACAGGAATCCTGCCTCCCAGATCTTCTGCCACATGTTCCGCTAATGTCGGGCTTGGCCGTCCCGATGTATTGGCGCTGGGTGCCGCAATTAACCGTCCGCTCTCTCTGATCAGCTGTAAAGCAACCGGATGATCCGGCATACGAACGGCTACCGTATCCAACCCCCCTGTAGTTTCGTAAGGTACATTTTTATTTTTTTTCACAATCATTGTCAGAGGGCCCGGCCAGAAAACTTCTGCCAGCTTCCCCGCATAATCCGGCAACACCTCCGCAATGCTTTCCAAAGCTTTAAATTCCGCTATATGCACAATTAAGGGATTGTCAGACGGCCTCCCTTTTGCTGCATATATCTTCCTGGCCGCATCGGGATTAAATGCATCCGCTCCCAGGCCATATACCGTTTCTGTAGGGAATGCCACTAATCCGCCATCCCGAATCACTGCCGCGGCTTCTTTCATAAAAGCATTGTCCGCCACAGAACTACCTATTTTATAAATTTTCGTTTCCATATACTAGAATATATCATAAATGTAAAAAAATGTGAATTATTTTTTATTATGCAGAAGGTGCGCTTTTTTTGCGATTCTTACAAGTCTGTCTCCTTTCGGAAAAATGCGGATCTGTTCTTCACCTACCGCACCGATTTTCAGAGCGGCTGCTGCATATACGATAACGGCAGCCACGATAGATACGGCCAGGCAGACTGCATTACTCTCAACCAGCATATTTAATCCCATATAAACGCCCTTTGCGCAAATTCCCATAAGCGCTGCCGCTATCGCCGGAAGTAAAAACATTGTCTTAAAATCTTCTTTTACGCCGATACAGCGCCGAACGGAAAAACTGTTTAAAATGCACATCAGCCCGGAATATACAATCAGACAGATCACAAGCGCATATATATCTAACTCCGTAAACATCAGCAGTACAATTAAAAGTACTGTCTGCACTGCCAGCGCAATTGCAGCATTCCGGACAGGAAGATTTACTTTGCCAATGCCCTGCAGAATCCCGTTTGACAAGGTAGATAAAGAATAAAATATCACCGTTACAGCAATCATCATCAAAAGCCCGGACGCCAGCTCTAAAGAATCCGGCTGCGGAAACAAAAGCTGCATAATCGGCCGGGATAATACGGCCAGCCCTGCTGCACAGGGAATCGCAATCAGCATGGTTGTCCACATTGCATTTGAAACTTTTTCTCTTGTCCCCCGTCTGTCACCCAGCGCGCTGCTTTTCGAAATGGCAGGAATCATTGCGGAAGAAAGCGATGCCGCAAGCGCAATCGGTATATTGATAATTACCATAGCTTTTCCTGCGAAAACACCGTAAGAAGTCGCTGTCTCCGCCAGCGTAAGGCCTCTTCCATTCATCATTACTTTTGAATATACGGTCTGATTAAAAGATGTACTGAAATTGTAGATAAAAGTACTCAAAATAATCGGTGTTACTGTACTTAACATACCCCGAAAAATATCTCCGTATGTATCGGTATATTTGTGCCTGTCCCTTTTTATCCTGTCACGAAGCATTCTGCGGTTCAGCAAATATACAAGCAGCATAAACAACAGTGCAACCGCCACGCCGCTTCCCGTGCCAAGTGCGCTTCCCGCAGCTCCGTAAATAGCTTCTTTTGTACTTCCCTGACCTTTTACCATATCAATCAGCATATGCGCCGCAACAATACTGATTACGGCGTTTAAAATCTGTTCCACAATCTGGGAAAACGAAGTCTGGACCATAGAGCCATGCGCCTGAAAATACCCGCGCAGCACACCGGCAAAGCCGGAAAGAAATATCGTCGGCGAAAATACTCTTAGGACAACGGCTGCCTCTCCTTCCAAAAACAATCCAGCTCCAAAAAAGGTAAAAAGACTCGCCGCCCCGCCGATAATGCAGACATATATCAGGGCACAGAAAAAAATCCGGTGCGCATTGCGATATTCCCGAAGCGCCAGTTTTGCAGCTATAATTTTTGATACTGCAGAGGGTATGCTGTAAGAAGAAATCAACAGTATAATTGTATAAATGTTGTATGCAGAAGTATAGTACCCGTTTCCTTCGTCTCCGATAATGCTTGTAAGCGGACTTCTGTACAAAATTCCAATAATCCGGCAGATAATCCCTGCTGCGGCGAGAATTCCCGCCTGCTTCAAATAATTATTTCTGGTGCTTTTTTTTGCCATAAAAGACCTCTCTTTGTCTGTCTGCAAATTTCCTATTCTCCATTATAGTGAATCCGACAGTACTAGTCAAATCTTACCTTTTATTTTACCAGCAGTCTTTATATACCCGAAGTACATTTTTATAAAATATTTTCTCTATTTCACTTGTCCCAAACCCTCTTTTTCTAAGCTCTGCTTCCAGAAATTCTATTTTCGAACAGTCCCGCATTTCACATACGCCGCAAAATCCGTCAAAATCTGATCCCAGCCCCACACAGTCAATTCCGCCAATACAAATCATATATTGTATATGATCTGCGATACGGCTTACACTGCTGTAGTATATGTCATTTTGCAAAGGTCTGTTTTCCAGAAAAAGCCCGTAATAATTTATGCCGATTATGCCGCCGCTTTCTGCAATCTTCCGTATCATATCATCCGTCAGATTCCGCTTATGGCTGCACAATTCCCTGGCATTGGAATGGCTTGCCGCAAAAGGACCTTTTGCATGGCGGCATACATCATAAAACCCCTTATCCGGCAAATGCGACACATCCGGTATCATGCCAAGTTCCTCCATTTTTTCCAGAAAAGCAATTCCTGTCTCTGTCAAACCGCCATTTTGATTCAGTGAATTGGCATAATTCCAGGTAAACGTCATCATCCGGACGCCTTCTTTATAAAATTCCTCCAGTTTCTTTAAATCTCCCTCGCAGATTTCACCTTCTTCTAAAGTAAGCACAGCAGATATGCGCCCTTTTTTCTGATTCTCTTCAATTTCTTCCACCGTCTTTACCTGGCCAATCCAAACTGCATTTTTCTGCATTTCTTCCAGAAACAGTGCAATCTGTTTTTTTGCGGCCAGATATGGATGCTCTTCTTCTCCAATATCTGTAAATACGGCAAAGTTCTGCAAAAGATAACCGCCCCGTCTTAATTTATATAAATCTACCTGTAAATGATTTGAGAGCAGACTATTCTGCTCCCCCTTTTGTCTCCTCTTATAAAGTTCTGAAATTGTATCGCAGTGCATATCTGCTGTCAGCATAAAAACCTCCTACCATATACTGCCCGCTTTTAAAATTGACTCCGCCAGATCAGCCCTGTAATCTGCGTCTTTTTTGGAAAGACTGTTGATTACACATGCGAAGCTTTTTTCATTTCCCGTTGCGTGAATATATTTTAAATTTCCTAAATAAATTGCAACATGCCCCGGAAAATACAGTAAATCCCCCGGTTCTGTCTGCTCCATCCTAATTTCATGCACCGGATAACCCGATTTTATTTTTGCATCGCGGTAAATGACGATTCCGTTCATCAGATAACACATAAACGCAAGGCCCGAGCAGTCTATGCCTTCCGCGGATTTTCCCGCCCACCGGTACTGTGTTCCCAGATAATTTTTTGCCCTGGCGGTAAGGCTGTTCTGAAATTCTGTTTTTGAAAACATATTTTCTTTGCTCTGACGAAGAAAATATGTTTGGGGTTTTTCATCATAAAAAAATTTGTCGTTTTCTTTTCTGTATTCTAAGAAAATGCAGGGTACAAATCCCTCCTTTCCATCTGCCAGGCGCACTTTTCGGTATCCTTTTTGGACTTCAGGCAGTTCCGTTAGAAAGCTTCCTCTGTTTAATGTATAAATAACGCGGCTGTGCACATCCGGCTCTTCTAATATATCTGCAAATGCGCTGCTGATAAATACCGTCTGCCCGCTTTCGTCTCTTCTTTTGAGATCCTCCGGTGTACAGCGCCAGACAGCTTCTTTTTTCAGATAGCCTCTGTAACCATAATGTGTCTCAATATCCAGTATCCCTCTGATTTCTCCCAGAATCCTTACGGCCCATCCCATAAACAATTCATCCACATGGGACATCCCGTCCTTTCCGTACAGCCAGGCTGACGGTTCTGTTACAATCCCTGTTTCCATATCAATTTCCCATACAATTCCCTTATTGCCATTATATGAATCATACGGGAAAGTATACCTTTAGGGACAACTCCGCAGGAGTTTGTCATAATGGGATACCCTGGGCATAATATCTTTTTCAGTTCAAAAGGGCCGCCGCATAACTGCGGCAGCCCCCTGTGATTTATTTCTTTTTGTATATTACTTTTTTGCCTGCACTCTTCATCTTTGTTTTCAGCTTCCTTAACTGCGCCTTTTTCATTTTCTTTGGATAATAAATCTTACATTTTGATTTAATCCCTTTGAATGCATTCTTTCCTACGCTCGTTGGCGCTTTTGTACTCATAAAACGGATATTTGCAAGCTTGCTGCACTTATTGAAGCTGTTTGTGCCAATACTTGTTACATTTACTCCAATTACAACATTCTTAAGCTTCTTGTTATTCTGGAATGCTTTTTTATCAATTGCAGTTACCTTAAAAGTATAATTATCTTTCACAGCTGTCGCAGGAATTGTAAGCTTCGTCTTCTTTTTGCCTGCTGCCGTCAGTCCGGTTACGGTTACTGTGCCGCTTACAGCGTCTGACTTCGTTACCCTGTACGTGAAATTTGCATCTTCAATCACTGAATCCATAGCAGGTACTGTATTTTCCATTCCGGTTCCCGGACCTCCTGAGCCTCCCGAAACAGGAACAAGCTTTTGCAATGCATCAGCAAGAGCTTTAAGCGCCAGATCAATCTCTGCATCTGATGTATCTGCACTCAGAAGTTTCTTTGCATCCGATAAAGCTTTCGTAACCGCTGCGGCAGATTCTGCCGTGTAGCCGCTTAAATCCTTCTTTTCCGCTTCTTCAATCTGCTTTCTAAGCATTTCTGTCTTTTCATCAGAAACTTTTTTCACCAGACCTTTTACCGCATTATTCAGTCTTGCTAATACAGTATCAATCTCCAGCTGTGACGGCTTTCTGGAACCAAGGACTCTCTGTGCATTTTCCAGAGCATCGCGATAATCTTTCACACTTGCTTCTGTATAACCGCTTAAATCTTTTCCGTCCAGTTCCGCTAATTTTGCGCTCAATGCTGTTTTATCACCGGACGCATCAGCTCTGCTGACAACCCAGATGTCACAGGTTGCCGTCATCCCATTCGAAGCCGTAACCGTAATCGCAGCATTTCCATAGCCAACCGCTGTTACCTTACCGTTTTCAACTGTTGCAACTTCTTCATTATCTGACTTCCATGTTACCGTTCTGTCTGCTCCGTAATATGGCTGAATATCAGCTATAAGTACAACCTCTCCGCCAGGATGCAGCGTAACGCTTTCTTTTTCCAGGCTAATACTCGTTACTTCTATATTAGAGGTAACCTTAACTGTACATACAGCCTTTTTGTTGCCAAACGATGTCATTGTAATCTCTGCTGTTCCTGTTTTAGATCCTGCTGTTACAGTACCGTCTGCAGAAACGCGGGCAATCTGCGTATTAGAACTTGCATATGTGATTTCTTTATAAGTTGCATTCGCCGGAGCTACGGATGCTGTAATCTTCCTGCTTTCTCCAATGTTCAATGTCATTTCGGTATCCGCATTAATTGCTGTCGGGGAAACAACGCCGTCTTTCAAAGCATATACATTAAATTCCATTGCAGTGATATACTTATTTAAACCTTCTGAACCATTCGTCTCTGTTGCTCGGATCTGAAGCCTGCGCATAGAAATCGACTCATCAAATAACACCGACTTCCTCGAAGAATCATATGCCCATGTTCCGCCGTCACCGATTTCTGTAAAATCATCACCGTCTGGCGTTGTACTGAAATACAAACGGTAACGCGTAATAAATCCATTTCCTTCCGTACGCGGAACATATTCAAATTTATCTGCACTTACTGTTTCTCCAAAGTCAATTGTAAATTCATTCCGCACGCCCGGATCTGCAATCACAGGTTTTTTATCGTCTGAAGAATAATTGCTGTGCCACCAGTTTGTTTCGTTGTCATCAATTGCATTTCCTGCAGGCCCGTCTGTTCCTCTGTTTTCTTCACTTCCTGCCGTTGCGGTCCACTTTGCTTTATTTAGCTTTTCATAAGCATCCGTTTCCCATACTGCCGTCAGTGTCACATCATTTCTGGGTACCGTATAACTGCCGCCTGCCGTATAAGTTCTTTTTCCGTCATTCCAGCCCGCAAATTTATAACCTGTTACTGTCGCATCGCATGCAGGAAGCGTATAGCTGTCTCCGCTCATCTGCTGCACTGCTGCCGGAAGCTCACCGCCGGCAGTCGTTTCTTCTGAACGGAACGTAATTGTTACCTGCTTTTTTATACTGGTTATATTGGCTATGGCAACTGCAGAATATTTTCCTTCTTCTCCGTCTTTTACTGCCGCAACACGGTACCTTACATCTTCATCAAAATCAAGTCCTTTTGTATCTGTATAGGTAGTCACTGTCACATCTGAATTGTTGATTTTAACAAAATCCGTATTATCCTTACGATATACGTTATAAGAATCTGCTCCTGCCACTGCATCCCAGGTAATTGTTACATTGTTTGTATTTACAGCTGCCGAAACATTAGTAGGAGCATCCAGTCTGACTGTTTCTTCAACGCCTTCACCGAAACCGGTAATGGTATAAGTTTCACCTTTTACTGTTTCAAAAGAAACACGTTCTTTTTCTTCATCTGCATCAGGAGTAACTGTAATTATATTGTTATGAGAATCTTTTACTGTTACGTTATTTCCTTTGATTCCTTTACACTGAACAACACATTCTCCACCGTTTTTGGACTCAATTTCAACAGATGTTGCTTTTCTGCCTGTCCAGTCAATCTTCAGTTCAAAATTACCTCTTGCCAGAATTCCATCTACAGAACCAGTGCTCCACTCCTCGGGAAGGGCAGGAAGTATGTTAATATAGCCTGCGTTGCTCTGCATTAACATTTCATTTACACCTGCTGTATATCCGAAATTTCCATCAATCTGAAATGGTGGATGCGTATCCCAGAGATTCGGATAAATTTTTGTTTTTAATAATGATTCAACTGCTCTGTAAGCTCCGGCTCCGTCACCGACTCTCGCCCAGGCATTGATTCGCTGTCCAAGCCCCCAGCCTGTAGTTTCATATCCACGATAAGTCAGGGATACCGTCGCAGCATCACTATATTCTTTATTTTCTACGGAAATAAGATCTCCCGGATATAACGCCAGCAAGTGTGACATATGACGATGTTTTTCCTGGCTGACAGTTGTCTCATTAAACCACTCCTTAATCTGACCGCTGTCACCAATCTCAATAGGCGCCAGTCTTTTCTGCTTTTCTTCCCACTCAGCTCTTAAATCTGCATCTACGCCAAGAATCTCCGCTGCTGTAATAGTATCTTCAAACAACTGCCAGATCAGCACGTTTTCATATACATTTCCTAACGTTCTGGGTCCCCATTCCGGTGAATATGCCGGAGCAGATACTAAACGGGTGCTTTCTGTTCCGTCTTCCAATGTAATTTTTACACCACTGTCTACCAGCAGCTGGGAATAAAGAATTGCTTCCTCTTTCATCATCGGATAGATATTCTTCCGCATATATTCCGTATCACCCGTATACTCATAATACTCCCAGCAGTTCTGTAAAATCCACGGCACACAGGATGGTGACCAGCCCCAGTCAAAACTCCAGCCCGGACATGTCCAGCCAAGCGGTGTTGTCTGTGTATGTGCCGAAAATCCATTGGCCTCTCCAGGTTCACTCTTAATTCCAAAATAACACTCTGCCGTCACACGGCCGGGTTCCCTTAAAGATTCCACATAATCAATCAGAGGCGTTGCACACTCTGCAAGATTAGAAGAATACGTAGGCCAATAATTCATCTGAAGATTTACATTAATATGATAGTCGCTGGACCAGGGAACATCTGTAGTTCTGTTCTGCCATACACCCTGTAAATTCGCCGGGAGATCCCCTTCTCTGGAAGATGCAATTGTCAAATACCTGCCGTATTGATAAAGCAAAACTTCCAAAAGACGTTTTTCTCCGGCTGACGCACTGTTGTTTTTATATGCAGTAAGCAATGCGTCTGTTGGCTTATCGGAAGAAACCTGGCCAATATCAAGATCCAGCCTGCCGTATAATCCCTCATAATCCGCTAAATATCTTTCTTTTACTTTATCAAAGCCCATATCTGATGCATTATTTACATCCTGCGCCACACTTTCCGCAAGCTCTTCGTCTGTTTCTCCGGTACGGTATTTTGGATATTCATTTTTATAATCTGTATCGGCAGATATGTAAATTACTACTTCTCTGGCATTTGCAATATCCAACGAGCCTTCTGCTTCTCCTTCGGCAACTATCCCGTCTGTTTCAACTTTCAGCAGAGAATTCATTTTCATCTGATTATCCTGCATAAAACCTGCCATCTCTATAGTACCTGCATCCGGATCTACTGTATAAGTAACATCTTTACCTTTTTGGCTGTTGAGTATATTTCCGTCATTATCTGCAGGAAACCGGACATTTAATCCAAGTGTTTTTTCCGTTGCGGTCAGCTTCATCACAAGGACATTATCCGGATAGCTGATAAAATATTCTCTGTGATAGTCTGTATCTCCAATAGAAAAATCAACATTGGCAATTCCTGTTGTCAAATCCAGATTACGTTCATAATTCTCTTTGCTCGATGCATTTAAATCTTTAAAGGTCAGATAAATATCTCCCCAGGACTGATATTCGCCATATCCATCACTCAATCCTACAAGCCCCCCACAAAGATTAGTGGCTTTCGAATCCTCACCCGCTAAAAATGCATCAACAACACTCTGATACGTTCCGACCTTATTTTCGATGTTTCCACCGTTATAATTCGGTCTTTTTTCACTTGGTCCGCCGTTCCACAAGGTCTTCTGATTAAATGTCAGCCTTTCGTTTACAATTTCCCCATAAACATTGGCTCCCATAAAACTATTGCCGATTGGAAGCGTATGCTGTTCCCAGATGTTATTTTCGCCTGACTGACCGCCCTGGCTTGCCGGTTCATCATACCACAGCTTCAGCGGAGTTTCTTCCTGCGCTCCTTCACCGACTCCCGTTTGCTCTGCTGGTTCTGCCAATAATGCCGTCGGAATGGAAGTCACCAGCATAGCTGCCGATAAAACTGCTGAAAATATTTTTGTAACTGTTTTTATCCGCATATTTTCTCCCTTCTCCTTTCAAAATTGTATATATATGTTTAGTATATCACAGAAAATACAAATTTTCCACTTCCTTTTTGTGAATTCAGGGTTGTTTCATGAAGAACTTTGACTTGGCTGTACCCGAGACTTCTTTCCTA
>CAOKHR010000002.1 GCA_948468325.1 uncultured Lachnospiraceae bacterium
CTTTTTCTAAAACCATGAACTTTCGCTCTCTGTCTCTTTTTTGGCTGGTATGTCATTTTCATATCTGCCCACCTCCTCTACTTTAAAAAACACCATTTCAATTATATCAAAAAAACTTCCTAAGTCAAGAAAAAAAGCTTATTTTTTCATGATTTTCTTTATTTTAAAAAGTTATCCACATTTTAGTTATCCCTATTATAGAAATTTTGTGGATTTCTAAAATTCATCCACAATTTGTGGATAATTCGTGGATAACTCTGTCTATATCTGATTTATAATTGGATTATAACTATAAATATGCCTGAAATATTTTCGTTGATAAAATCCCTGAATTTTGTTATTATAAAGAATATAGAATTTTTATGCATAAATCTATGATATTAAACGGAGAGTCCAATGGAAGCAATTTATGACAAATGGGAACAAATATTGCAGGCTGTCAAAGAAGAACATGATATATCCCAGGTTTCTTTTGATACCTGGTTAAAACCGCTGGAAATATGTACTGTAAAAAACAATAAACTATACATTCTGGTTCCGTCTGCACAGCTTGGAGTAAAATACATAGCAAGAAAATATGAACTTCCTTTAAAAGTTGCCATTACAGAATTAACAGGTATTGAATATGAACTGGTCTTTATTTTGCCAGAGCAGGCAAAACAGCTACGCAGTTTATCTTCAAAAAAACAGGCTCATACTTCCGAAACGGCAGAAAATTCTAATCTGAATCCTAATTATACCTTTGATACATTTGTTGTCGGAAGCAATAACCGCTTTGCACAGTCTGCATCGCTTGCGGTAGCCGAATCTCCGGGAGAATCTTACAATCCCCTCTATATATATGGAGGGCCGGGACTTGGCAAAACACATCTGATGCATTCTATTGGCAATTTTATTTTAGAACAAAACCCGGAATCGAGAGTTTTATACGTAACTTCGGAAGAATTTACCAATGAAGTGATTGAATCCATCAGAAACGGTAATGCTACTGCTATGACAAAGCTTCGTGAAAAATACCGGACAGTAGACGTACTTATGATTGATGACATACAGTTTATTATAGGAAAAGAAAGCACACAGGAAGAATTTTTCCACACATTTAATGTGCTTCACTCCTCAGGAAAGCAGATCATTCTCACATCCGATAAGCCTCCAAAAGAAATGGAGACTTTAGAAGAACGTATTCAGTCACGTTTTGAATGGGGACTTATGGCAGATATAGGACTCCCGGACTACGAAACGCGAATGGCAATTTTAAGACGCAAAGTAGAAGCAGATGAAATGGAATTGAGTGATGAAATTTTAAATTATATTGCAAATAACATCAAATCCAACATCAGAGAATTAGAAGGTGCATTAAATAAGCTTTTGGCATATGGCAATCTTGTTAAAACAGAAATTACAATGGATATTGCCATAAAAGAACTTCAGAACATTATTACGCCGGACAAACCGAAAGAAATTACGCCCCAGTTAATTATTGAAGTAGTATCTGAACATTTTCAGATTTCAATGGATCAAATGATTTCCAAAAACAGAAGCAACGATATTGCCCATCCAAGGCAGATTGCCATGTATCTTTGCAAAAATATGACAAATATCCCCCTAAAATCCATCGGAGCATTATTGGGAGGGAGAGATCACTCTACAATTGATCATGGCATCAGAAAAATATCAGAAGAATACAGCGCCAATGAGAATACAAGAATTTTAATTGAAACCATTAAGAAAAAAATTAACCCAAACTAGTTGTCCACATAAAATCCATAGCAAATCCTTAAGTAATTAATACTTATAGACAAGCTTATACCATCATAGAATCCTTTATTTTTAAGGATTCTATGAGTTTTAAACTTATACACACCCCTTATTACTACTACTATGAAATATCATTATACTTTAATATATATGTTTTCCCGAAAGGAGTTGTACGCGATATGAAACTGGTATGCTCGAAATCAAATCTTTTAAAAGGTGTTAATATAGTTTCAAAAGCAGTTCCGGTACGTACTACAATGGCTATTCTGGAATGTATCTTGATTGATGCATCTATAGATGAAATCAAACTGACTGCAAATGATATGGAACTTGGAATAGAAACTATTATTGACGGAGATATATTAGAACCCGGTATCATTGCTTTAGATGCAAGGATTTTTTCAGAAATTATACGTAAGCTTCCTGACAGTGAAGTTACAATTGAAACGGACAGTTCTTTTAAAACACTCATCACATGTGAAAAAGCAAAATTTAACATTATAGGTAAATCAGGAGAAGATTTTTCTTATTTACCCGAAGTAGAAAGAAAAGATTCTATCTGTATGTCCCAGTTTACTTTAAAAGAAGCCATTCACCAGACAATATTTTCAATTGCAGACAATGAAAATAATAAGATTATGTCAGGTGAACTGTTTGAAATAAATGAAAATCAGTTTAAAATTGCATCTTTAGACGGTCATCGTATATCTATCCGCAATATAGAGCTGAAAGAGAATTATGAATACAAAAAAGTCATCGTTCCGGGAAAAGCTTTAAATGAAATCAGCAAGATTTTACCGGGATCATCCGAAGATGACGTTACATTGTTTATTACCGATAACCATATTATTTTTGAATTTGAGCGTACAACTGTTGTATCCAGACTGATTGAGGGAGAGTATTTCAAAATCGAACAGATGCTTTCCTCTGATTATGAGACTAAAATCCGCATAAACAAAAAAGATTTATTAGACTGTATTGACCGTGCTTCTCTTTTAATCAAAGAAGGAGACAAAAAGCCTATTATTATGAATATTACAGATACTTCAATGGAACTTAAAATAAATTCGTTCATAGGATCTATGAATGAAGAAATTGACATTGAAAAAGAAGGAAAAGATATTTTAATTGGGTTTAATCCCAAATTTTATATTGATGCCCTTCGTGTGATTGATGAAGAAGAAATAACGATTTATATGGTAAACCCAAAAGCTCCATGTTTTATCAAAGACGAAGGAGAGAGTTATGTTTACCTGATTCTTCCGGTAAATTTTAATGTTTCAGCATATTAACAAGTATAAAGTAAATGAGGCATAATTATGGATATTAAAATACGTGACGGAGAAGATTTTATCCGTCTTGGACAGGCTCTTAAAAAATCAGGAATTACAGGTTCCGGCTCAGATGCCAAAATGATAATTCAAGACGGAATGGTTTTGGTAAACGGAGAAACAGAACAGCGCAGAGGGAGAAAACTCTATCCAAATGATACAATATCTTTTGAGGGAGAGACGTTTAATATAGTCAAATGATTGTAAAATCACTGGAATTAAATTACTTTCGTAATTATAAAACCCTTATTATTGATTTTGATAAAGGGACAAATATTATATACGGAAATAATGCGCAGGGTAAAACAAATATTTTAGAAGCAATTTATTTAAGTGGAACGACAAAATCACACAAAGGAAGTAAAGACAGGGATATGATCCGGTTCGGCTCGGATGAATCCCACATACGTATTTTTATTGAAAGACAGGCAAAGCAATTTCAAATCGATATACATCTGAAAAAAAACCGCTCTAAAGGTATTGCTATTAACCAAATTCCCATCAGGAAAGCAAGTGAATTGTTTGGAATTTTGAATATCGTTTTTTTCTCTCCAGAGGATCTGAATATAATTAAAAACGGTCCTTTGGAGAGGAGACGCTTCATGGATATGGAACTCTGCCAGCTGGATAAAATTTATCTGGATTATCTGGCAAAGTACAACAAAGTTTTAAATCACAGAAATAAGCTTTTAAAAGATATATATTATCATCCTGATTTAAAAGATACCCTATGTGTATGGGATATTCAGCTGATGGAATACGGCAGAAAAATTATAGAAAGAAGAAATATATTTGTCAGCCAGTTAAATGAAATCGTATCCAAAATACATTACAATATTACCGGAGGAAAGGAAGAAATATTTTTATCTTATGAACCGAGTGTAAAGGAAGATTTTTATGAGCAGGAATTAAAAAGAGTATATGAAAAAGATTTGAAATACGGACAGACTACAATCGGTCCCCACAGAGACGATATGTCTTTTTTGATTCAGGGAATTGATATACGCAAATTCGGCTCACAGGGCCAGCAGCGTACATCGGCATTGTCTTTGAAACTTTCAGAAATTGAACTGGTGAAAAAAGTTACAAATGAGACACCTGTTCTATTACTGGATGATGTATTATCGGAATTGGACAGCAGCCGGCAGAATTATCTGCTGGATAATTTAAAAAATACCCAGACAATCATAACATGTACAGGATTAGATGAATTTATACGCAATCGTTTTCATATTAATCGTGTTTTTGAAGTAATTGACGGAGAAGTTTTCCATAAGTAGAAGCATCATGATAGGAGGAAATATGAGTACTGAATACGGAGCAGACCAGATACAGATTTTAGAGGGGCTTGAGGCAGTGCGCAAAAGGCCCGGTATGTATATTGGAAGTACCTCTGCAAGAGGGCTTCATCATCTTGTATATGAGATTGTGGATAATTCTGTAGATGAAGCGCTTGCCGGATACTGTAAGAGTATTACAGTAACTGTTAATAAAGATAATTCTATTACTGTTATAGATGACGGCCGCGGAATCCCGGTCGGAATAAATCATAAGTCAGGACTGACCGGAGTAGAAGTCGTATTTACAATACTCCATGCCGGCGGTAAATTCGGCGGCGGAGGTTACAAAGTATCCGGTGGTCTGCATGGCGTAGGAGCATCTGTAGTAAATGCACTCTCTACCTGGCTGGAAGTGGAGATTTACAACGACGGAAAAATATATAAGCAGCGTTTTGAGAAAGGAAAGACAATATATCCGTTAAAAGTTGCCGGTGATTGTCCTCCTGAAAAAACAGGGACAAAAGTTATGTTTCTCCCTGATGATACAATATTTGAAGAAACGGTTTTTGATTATGATACATTAAAACAAAGGCTTAGAGAAACTGCTTTTCTGACAAAAGATTTAAAAATTATTTTAATAGATGAACGGGAAGAAACGGCTGTAAAAAAAGTATTTCATTATGCCGGAGGCATTAAAGAATTTGTAGAATACCTCAATAAAAGCAAGGAATTTTTATATCCGGAAATTATTTACTGTGAAGGTCAGAGAGACGGCGTATATGTAGAAGTTGCAATGCAGCATAATGACTCGTTTAATGATACAACATTCAGTTTTGTAAATAATATTATTACACCGGAAGGCGGAACGCATCTGGCAGGATTTCGAAATGCAATGACAAAGACTTTTAACCAGTATGCGAAAGCCAACAAAATTATTAAAGAAACAGATAATGCCCTGACCGGAGATGATATAAGAGAAGGACTTACGGCTATTATCAGCGTAAAAATTGAAGAACCTCAGTTTGAGGGACAGACGAAGCAAAAACTTGGCAACAGTGAGGCGAGAGGAGCTGTGGACAGTGTCGTAAGCGAACAGCTTACTTATTTCTTAGAGCAGAATCCGTCTGTTGCAAAAACAATCTGTGAAAAATCTCTTTTAGCCCAGAGGGCAAGGGAAGCAGCAAGAAAGGCAAGAGACCTTACCAGAAGAAAAACTGCTCTGGAAGGAACATCGTTACCGGGAAAGCTTGCGGATTGTTCCGATAAAGATCCGAAAAACTGTGAAATTTATATTGTTGAGGGAGATTCTGCGGGAGGCTCTGCAAAAACAGCCAGGAGTCGCGCAACGCAGGCTATACTTCCTCTAAGGGGGAAAATTTTAAACGTAGAAAAAGCAAGGCTTGACAAAATATATGGCAATGCGGAAATTAAAGCTATGATTACCGCGTTCGGTACAGGAATACATGAGGACTTTGACATTACAAAGCTAAGGTACCATAAGATTATTATTATGACTGATGCCGATGTAGACGGAGCCCATATCAGTACGCTGCTTTTGACATTTATTTACAGGTTTATGCCGGAACTTATCAAACAGGGATATGTCTATCTGGCTCAGCCGCCTCTCTATAAAATTGAGAAAAATAAAAAAATATGGTATGCGTACAGCGATGAGGAACTGAATAAAATTTTACTTGATATAGGCCGTGATAATAACAATAAAATTCAGCGTTATAAAGGACTTGGCGAGATGGATGCAGATCAGCTCTGGGAAACTACGATGGATCCGGAAAAAAGAATTTTGCGCAGAGTAGTCATAGATGAAGAGCTTTCTTCCGAAATAGACGTAACTTTTACCACTCTGATGGGGGACAAAGTAGAGCCGAGACGGGAATTTATAGAAGCAAATGCAAAATACGTTCAAAATTTGGACGTATAGGAGGAATAGAACATAAATGGATGATAAAATTTTTGATCAGATACATGATGTAGATCTGAAAAAGACAATGGAAACGTCCTATATTGATTATGCTATGAGTGTAATTGCATCCAGAGCGCTGCCTGATGTAAGGGATGGTTTAAAACCCGTACAGCGGAGGGTTTTATATTCCATGATAGAATTAAATAACGGACCTGACAAGCCGCACAGAAAATGTGCACGTATTGTCGGAGATACCATGGGTAAGTATCATCCCCACGGAGACAGTTCGATTTACGGAGCGCTTGTCAATATGGCACAGGAATGGTCTACCCGCTACCCGCTTGTAGACGGACATGGAAATTTTGGTTCGGTAGACGGTGACGGCGCTGCCGCTATGCGTTATACGGAAGCACGCTTAAGTAAAATTTCCATGGAAATGCTTGCTGACATAAATAAAGATACTGTTGATTTTATGCCGAACTTCGACGAGACGGAAAAAGAACCTTCCGTGCTCCCTTCCAGATATCCGAATCTTTTGGTAAACGGAACTTCGGGAATAGCGGTAGGAATGGCAACTAATATACCACCGCACAATTTAAGGGAAGTCATTGCTGCTGTCGTAAAAATTATTGATAATCAGGTGATTGAAAACAGGGAAACAACGATAGAAGAAATTTTACAAGTTGTAAAAGGTCCCGATTTCCCAACCGGGGGTACAATACTTGGGAATGCGGGAATTGAGCAGGCATACCGTACCGGAAGAGGAAAAATCCGTGTTCGTGCCGTAACAGATATTGAAGCTATGCCAAACGGCAAAAGCCGTATTGTTGTAACAGAGCTTCCGTTTATGGTAAATAAAGCAAGATTAATTGAAAAGATTGCGGATCTTGTTCGTAACAAAAAGATTGACGGAATTACGGATTTAAGAGATGAATCAAACCGTCAGGGTATGCGGATTTGTATTGAACTCAGACGAGATGTAAGTGCTAATATTATTTTAAACCAGCTGTTTAAGCATACGCAGCTTCAGGATACTTTTGGAGTTATTATGATTGCCCTTGTAGGAAATGAACCAAAAGTACTGAATTTGTATCAGATGCTGGATTATTACCTTACCCATCAGAAAGATGTAGTAACAAGAAGAACAAAGTATGATTTAAACAAAGCAGAAGAACGTGCCCATATTTTAGAAGGACTTCTTATTGCTTTGGACAATATAGATGAAGTAATTTCTATTATCCGCGGAAGCCACAGTACAGCTGAAGCAAAAGAAAAGTTAAAGGAACGTTTTGCCCTTTCCGAAGCACAGGCACAGGCAATCGTAGATATGCGTCTGCGTGCCCTTACCGGTCTGGAAAGAGAAAAAATCGAAGCAGAATATGCAGAATTGATGGAAAAGATTACTGAATTAAAAGCAATTCTGGCAGATGAGAAGAAACTTCTGGGTGTAATAAAAGAAGAGATTATGCTTATTTCTGACAAATACGGAGATGACAGAAGAACATCTATCGGTTTCGATGAGTATGATATTTCCATGGAAGATATGATTCCAAAGACCAATGCCATAATATGTATGACAAAACTTGGATATGTCAAACGTATGAGTATTGACAATTTCAGAAGTCAGCACAGAGGCGGCCGCGGAATAAAAGGCATGGAGACAATTGAAGATGATTATATCGAAGAGCTTTTGATGACAACCACACACCATTATCTGATGTTTTTTACGAATAACGGAAAGGTTTACCGTCTAAAAGCATATGAGATTCCAGAGGCTTCCCGAACGGCAAGAGGAACGGCAATTATCAATTTGCTGCAGCTTCAGCCGGGAGAAAAGATAACGGCTGTGATTCCTATCAGTGAATATCAGGAAGGTAATTATCTGTTTATGGCAACAAAAAAAGGAATTGTCAAGAAAACGCATATCCGCGAATATGCGAATATACGTAAAACAGGACTTTCAGCGATTCATTTAAGGGAAGATGATGAATTAATTGAAGTAAAGAAAACAGATAATGAGAAAGATATTATTTTAGTAACCAGATATGGACAGTGTATTCGTTTTCATGAGACTGATGTCAGAAGTACGGGGCGCAATTCTATGGGCGTCATCGGAATGAACCTTGCAGACAGGGATGAAGTCATTGGAATGCAGCTCAATACGCAGGGTGAATACCTTTTAATTGCTTCTGAAAAAGGCCTGGGAAAACTTACAAAAATGGATGAATTTTCTTCTCAGAACAGGGGAGGAAAAGGTGTAAAATGTTATAAGATTACGGAAAAAACGGGATATATAATTGGAATTAAAGCTGTAAATAATGATAATGAAATTATGATCATAACAACAGAAGGAATTATAATCCGCATAAAAGTAGACGGAATTTCCGTTTTAGGCCGTGTAACGTCTGGTGTAAAATTAATAAATATGGATGAAGATGTGATGATTGCCAGCATTGCAAAAGTAAGGGAAGATAAGAGTCTGATGGAAGAAATTGATTATGCAGATGAAGAGGATAAATCACAGATGTAATAGAAATTGGGCTGTTATGACACAGCCCTTTTTATGCGCAGGCCCGTGCAGAGGAATAAAGAAAAAAGAAAAGAAGAGGAATTATTTATGATTCGTACAATAAATGTAAATATAGTAACAGAAACAATCAAGGATATGTGTATAGAATCTAATTATCATCTTTCTAAAGATATGGATCAGGCATTAAAAAAGGCTGCAGATACAGAAGAGTCTGTTCTTGGCAAAAAAATATTAGACCAGCTTCAGGAAAATTTAAAAATTGCCGATGAAGATAAAATTCCGATTTGTCAGGATACGGGAATGGCAGTTATTTTTATGGAAATCGGACAGGATGTTCATTTTGAAGGCGGAAATCTGGAAGATTCTATTAATGAGGGAGTAAGGCGGGGATATACAGAAGGCTATCTTCGAAAGTCCGTAGTAAATGATCCGCTCTTGCGGGAAAATACAAAAGACAATACTCCTGCAATCATTCATTATACGATTGTGGCGGGAGATAAAGTAAAAATTACATTTGCACCAAAAGGATTTGGAAGTGAAAATATGAGCCGCGTATTTATGTTAAAACCGGCAGACGGAGAAGAAGGCATTAAAAATGCCATTTTAACGGCAGTTTCGGATGCAGGCCCAAATGCGTGCCCGCCGATGGTAGTTGGCGTCGGAATTGGCGGTGATTTTGAAAAATCGGCAATTATGGCAAAGCAGGCTTTAACCAGAAATGCAGATGAGTATTCCAAACTTCCCCATATCAGAAAAATGGAAAAAGAAGTACTTGAAAAAATTAATGCGTTTGGAATCGGGCCGGCAGGACTTTCCGGCAGTACGACAGCTCTTGCCGTAAATATTAATACGTATCCAACCCATATTGCAGGACTTCCGGTAGCAGTCAATATCTGTTGTCATGTAAATCGTCATACAGTAAGAATTTTGTAGAGGAGATTTTTATGGATAAATATATTAATACACCGATTACGGAAGAAGTAACCGCAGATTTGAAATACGGCGATTATGTTTATATTACGGGAACAATTTATGTAGCAAGAGATGCGGCGCATAAAAGAATGACAGAAGCATTGGAAAAAGGAGAAGAACTGCCGATTCCCATAAAAGATGCTACAATTTATTATATGGGCCCTTCACCGGCCAGAGAGGGAAAAGTTATAGGTTCCGCAGGCCCTACTACGGCAGGACGTATGGACAAATATGCACCGGTACTCCTTGATCTGGGGCAGAAAGCAATGATTGGAAAAGGAAAACGAAATAAAGAAGTAATAGATGCGATTATCAGAAATAAGGCTGTATATTTTGCAGCTGTCGGCGGAGCAGGGGCACTTTTATCCAAATGTATAACAAAATCTAAAATCATATGTTATGAAGATTTGGGGGCAGAAGCAGTTCTTGAAATTGAAGTTCTGAATTTTCCTGCGATTGTAGTGATTGACAGGGATGGAAACAACCTCTATGATATGGTATAATATTCGGATAAATGAGAGGTATTATTACAGGAGGCAGTATAAGTGAAAATTATTAAAAGATCTGGTGAAGAAGTTGGGTTTGATATTACAAAAATCATTGCAGCTGTTCACAAGGCAAATAAAGAAGTAGAGTTATCAAAACGTCTGACAACGGGAAGAATACAGGCTATTGCGCAAAATGTAGAAGAAATATGCAAAAAATCAATCCGGTCTATGAATGTGGAAGAAATTCAGGACAATGTAGAAGATCAGATTATGCAGTCAGGCGCGTATGAAGTGGCGAGAGCATATATTACGTATCGGTACAAAAGAAAGCTTGTCCGTCAGTCAAATACAACAGATGCGCAGATTATGACGATAATTGAAAGTCAGAATGAGGAAGCAAAGCAGGAAAATTCTAATAAAAATCCTCTTTTAGCATCTACGCAGAGAGATTATATGGCCGGAGAAGTCAGCAAAGACATTACAAAACGTTTTTTACTTCCGCCGGAAGTATGGGATGCACATGAAAACGGAATTATTCACTTTCACGATGCAGATTATTTTGCACAGCATATCCATAACTGCTGTCTTGTGAATTTGGATGATATGCTGCAGAACGGCACAGTAATCAGTGAGACCAGAATAGACAAACCGAATTCGTTTTCTGTTGCATGTACGGTAGCATCCCAGATCATCGCGCAGGTGGCATCCAGTCAGTACGGAGGCCAGTCTGTCAGCGCGTATCATTTATCAAAATTTGTTGCAGCAACAAGAAGCAAATTCCAAAAGGAAGTCAGAGAAGAGTTTGAACAGGCAGGAATTAAAGCAGATGAAGAACAGATCAGACAGGTTGCCGAGGAGCGTGTAAAAAAAGATATAGACAAAGGTGTACAGACGATTCAGTATCAGGTTGTTACATTGATGACTACAAATGGACAGGCTCCGTTTATTACGTTATTTATGTATTTGGATGAAGCACCGGAGGGACAGGAAAGAGAAGATCTTGCCATGGTAATCTGTTCTGTTTTAAAACAGAGAATTCTCGGCGTGAAAAACGAAAAGGGCGTGTATATTACTCCGGCATTTCCAAAGTTAATTTATGTGCTGGATGAAGATAATATTACCAAAGACAGTCCATACTGGGATATTACCTGTCTGGCAGCAGAATGCACGGCAAAACGTATGGTTCCTGACTATATTTCTGCAAAAGTTATGAAAGAATTAAAGCAGGGAAATGTATATACCTGTATGGGATGCCGCTCTTTCTTAACCGTATATAAAGATGAAACAGATCATTTTAAATTTTACGGAAGGTTTAATCAGGGAGTATGTACGATTAATTTAGTCGACATTGCCTGCTCTTCCAAAGGAGATTTTGATGATTTCTGGAAAATATTTGATGAACGGCTGGAATTATGTTATAAAGCCCTGATGGCAAGACATAACCGTCTGATGGGAACAAAATCAGATATTGCACCTATTTTATGGCAGTATGGAGCGCTGGCGCGTTTGAAAAAAGGAGAAACGATTGATGCGCTTTTGATGAATGGATATTCTACTATATCTTTAGGATATGCCGGGCTTTGTGAATGCGTTCATTATATGACAGGGAAAAATCACACAGATACTTCTGCAACTCCGTTTGCACTTGAAGTAATGAAGCATTTAAATGATGCCTGCGCAAAATGGAAAGAAAAAGAGCATATTGATTTTTCTGTATATGGTACGCCGCTGGAATCTACTACTTATAAATTTGCAAAAAGCCTGCAGAAGCGTTTTGGAATGATAGAGGGAGTGACGGATAAAAATTATATTACAAATTCTTATCATGTTCATGTAATAGAAGAAATCAGTGCGTTTGATAAACTGAAATTTGAAGCCCAGTTTCAGAATCTTTCACCCGGAGGAGCTATTAGCTATATAGAAGTTCCGGATATGCAGGAAAATATTCCGGCAGTACTTTCGGTCATGCAGTATATTTATGAAAATATTATGTATGCCGAATTAAATACAAAAAGTGATTACTGCAGTAACTGTGGATACAACGGAGAAATTCAGATTATTACAGATGAGCATGGAAAGCTTGCATGGGAATGCCCGAATTGTAAAAACAGAGATGAGAATACAATGAGTGTGGCCAGACGTACTTGCGGATATATCGGAACACAGTTTTGGAATCAGGGAAGAACGCAGGAAATAAAGGAGCGTGTACTCCATCTTTAAAAATGGTATCGTAGTGTTGCTTATGTATGATAGATTACATAAAATGGAGGAGCCATGAAACAGAATTTAAAAATGAAAGGCAGGATGCGCAATATTATTTATCTGCCGTTATACTTTGCAATTGTTCTTCTGCCTGTCAATATATTAATCTATTTTGAAAATCAAAGAGCAGGAGCGATATTGACAGGGTTTTTAGTTTTATATTTTATTTATGCATTGATTTCATATTTTCGAAACCGGCCGGTCATAGAAAAAGAAATGCTCCGGCTTGTTGCGCAATATGCAACAGTTCAAAAACAGCTTTTGGCTGATTTTAAAGTACCTTATGCGCTGTTAGACATGAACGGAAAAATCTTGTGGGTTAATAAACAGTTTTCGAAGATTACAGGAGTCGGAGAAGGGTATCAGAAGACAATTTTCAGTATTTTTCCCATGATTTCCAAGGAAAGCCTTCAAAAAAGCGAAAAGGAAGCCAGTTTTCTTATAAAATGGGAAGATAAAATGTTCAGGGGTGAAGCAAACCATATTTATTTTAATATCCATAATCAGGAAAACAATCTTGTTGAATTAAAAGATGAAGAGCAGAACTTAATTTCCTTTTATTTATTTGATGAGACAGAATTAAATCAGTATATTAAAGCGTATCATGAAGAAAAGCTTGTCGCATCTTTAGTATATATTGACAATTATGATGAAGCATTAGACAGTATTGAAGATGTGAAGCGCTCGCTTCTGGCAGCTTTAATAGACCGTAAAGTAAATGAATATTTTGCAAAAGTAGATGCCCTTGTCAGAAAAACAGAAAAAGATAAGTATTTTGTCGTGTTCAAGTATAAATATTTAAATATATTGGAAAAGGATAAATTCAGCCTGATTGAAGATGTCAAAAATGTCAAAGTCGGTAATGAGATGGCAGTTACATTGAGTATTGGCGTCGGTATTCAGGGTGATAATTATAATAAGAATTATGAATATGCCCGTATGTCAATTGATCTGGCTCTGGGCCGCGGCGGTGACCAGGTAGTTGTCCGAAAAGATGAAGAAATTTTCTATTATGGAGGCAAATCCCAGACAGTAGAAAAAAATACCAGGGTCAAGGCAAGAATTAAAGCCCATGCATTGCGTGAAACATTACAGAGCCGTGAAAATGTCATTATTATGGGACACAATATCAGTGATGTAGATTCTTTCGGTGCGGCAATCGGTATCTACTGCGCAGCAAAAGTTCTCAATAAAAAAGCACAGATTGTTTTAAATGAAGTGACATCATCCCTGCGGCCGTTAAAAGAATGTTTTTCTCCGGAAAAAGGTTATCCGGAGGATTTGTTTATTAACAGCGAACGGGCAATGGAGATTATCAACAGGAATACGCTTGTTATGGTTGTAGATACTAACAGGCCAAATTATACAGAATGCCCACAGCTTTTGGAGCGAGGAAATGCAGTTGTCGTATTTGACCACCACAGGCAGGGAAATGAAGTAATACAGAATCCGATTTTATCTTATATTGAGCCTTATGCATCATCTACATGCGAAATGATTGCAGAAGTGCTGCAGTATTTTCAGGAGAAAATTAAATTGGAAGCCAGTGAAGCTGACTGTATTTATGCAGGTATTTTAATTGATACCAATAATTTTATGACAAAAACAGGTGTCCGTACGTTTGAAGCCGCAGCTTATCTGCGGCGCTGCGGCGCCGAAGTCACAAGAGTCCGCAAGCTTTTAAGAAACGACATGAATTCTTATAAGGCAAGAGCAGAAGTAGTCCGTCATGCGGAAGTATATAAAGGTGCATTCGCTATTTCTGTCTGTCCCGGAAAGATGGAAAGTCCTACAATCGTAGGTGCACAGGCAGCAGATGAACTGCTTAATATTATCGGTATTAAAGCATCTTTTGTACTGACAGAATATCAGGGTAAGATTTTTATCAGTTCCAGATCGATTGATGAGATTAACGTGCAGCTTATTATGGAACGCCTTGGCGGAGGCGGGCATCTGAATGTAGCCGGCGCCCAGCTTTCAAATTGTACTCTGCCGGAAGCTAAACGGTCATTACAGGCTACAATTGATAAAATGCTTGAAGAAGGAGAAATAGAAATATGAAAGTAATTTTATTATCTGATGTAAAATCATTAGGAAAAAAAGGTGAAATTGTAAATGTAAGTGACGCATATGCAAGAAATGTCCTTATAGCAAAAAAGCTTGGTGTAGAAGCAAATAATAAAAATTTAAATGATTTAAAGCTTCAGAACAGGCATAAAGAAAGAGTTGAGGAAGAAAATTTAAAAGCTGCCACAGAGTTGGCAAAAAAATTAGAAGATTTAAAGGTGGAAGTAAAAATCAAAACAGGAGAGGGAGGCAGAACATTTGGTTCCGTCTCTACAAAAGAAATTTCCGCAGCAGCAAAGGAGCAATTGGATCTTGATATAGATAAGAAAAAAATGCAGCTGTCAGAACCAATTAAAAGCCTTGGAATGTATGAGGTACCTGTCCGGCTGCATGCTAAAGTAACAGGAATTTTAAGAGTACATGTCAACGCGGAATAAGAATTGAGGAAAACTTCATGGAAGAAGCTCTGATAAAACGGATTATGCCCAATAGTTTAGAAGCAGAAAAATCTGTGACTGGCTCAATGATCATGGATAAAGAGGCGATTGTAATTGCATCTGAGATGCTTTTGCAGGAAGATTTTTATTACAATCAGTATGGACTCTTATTTCAGGCAATGTCAGAATTATATAATGACGGAGAACCGGTAGACCTTGTTACCCTGCAGGATAAATTAAAAGCAATGAATGTTCCGGCAGAAATCAGCAGTCTTGAATTTGTAAGGGATCTGGTTACTTCCGTTCCTACTTCTGCAAACGTGAAATATTATGCGCAGATAGTAAAAGACAAATCTATTCTCCGCCGTTTGATTAAAGTAACAGAAGAAATAGAAAACAGATGTTATGCGGGACAGGGTGAAGTAGAGGATATTCTTGCCGATACCGAAAAAAATATATTTCATTTACTGCAGAACAGAGGCGGAGGGGATTTTGTTCCGATTAAAGAAGTTGTCTTGAATGTTTTGGAAAAAATTGAACTGGCATCAAAGACACAGGGAAATGTTACAGGAATACCGACAGGATTTGTAGATCTGGATTATAAAACATCAGGGCTTCAGCCTTCGGATTTTATTTTGATTGCTGCAAGGCCTTCTATGGGAAAAACAGCGCTTGTTTTAAATATTGCGCAATATGTCGCTTTTCATGAAAATATGTCAATAGCTGTTTTCAGCCTTGAGATGTCCAAAGAACAGCTTGTAAATCGTTTGTTTTCTCTGGAGTCAAGAGTAGATGCACAAGTGCTTCGTTCCGGCAATCTGAATGATTCGGAATGGGAAAAATTAATCGAAGGAGCAGGCGTAATCGGAAATTCAAATCTGATTATTGATGATACGCCTGGAATTTCCATATCAGAATTAAGAAGTAAATGCAGAAAATATAAATTAGAGCAGGATTTAAAATTAGTCATTATTGATTATTTACAGCTTATGTCGGGAAATGGAAGAAATGATTCCAGGCAGCAGGAGATTTCTGAAATATCAAGATCATTAAAAGGGCTTGCAAGAGAATTAAATGTACCGGTAATTGCATTATCTCAGTTAAGCCGTGCCGTAGAGCAGCGACCGGATCACAGGCCCATGCTGTCGGATCTAAGAGAATCGGGAGCAATTGAGCAGGATGCAGATGTAGTTATGTTTATTTATCGTGATGATTATTATAATAAAGATTCAGATATGAAAAATATTGCTGAAATTAATATAGCTAAGCAGAGAAACGGTCCGATTGGTACAGTAAATTTAGTATGGCTTCCCCAATATACAAAATTTGCGAATATGGAAAAATAATGATGTCGAATCTTCACGACCAAAATTCATTGCGAATTGTTCTATTCTCTTCTATAATGAATATAGAGGAAGGAGGCAGTTCATTTGGACAAGCTACGTTATATGATTTCAGATGCCGCAGGTCTTGTAAATGTTGAGGCACATGTATTGCGTTACTGGGAAGAGGAATTAGAACTTGAAATTCCCCGTAATGAAATGGGACATCGTTATTATACCAAAGAGAACATACAGCAATTCCTTAAGATAAAAGAATTAAAAGAACAGGGATACCAGTTAAAGGCAATCAAAATGGTAATTCACAATGGAAAAAATCCGGAAGAAGCCGCCGCTTTGACAATTCCTGCACTGGCAGAAAAAAATACCACAGCTAATCCATCCGTTAACTCAAATAGATCTGTCAGTTATTCATCTGCAGAAGAGAAAATGGAACAGTTTCGCATATTAATGAGTGGAATTGTAAAGGAGGCTATGGTGGAGAATAACCAGGCTCTCAGTAAAGAAGTAGGTGAAAGTGTCGGTGACCGTGTTTTAAAAGAAATGAATTATCTGATGCGGGAACAGGACGAGCAGGAAGAAGAACGTTATCGCAAGTTAGATGCGGCGATTCGGGATTTAAATGTAAAAAAGATAAAAAACAGTGCAAAGAAGAAAGAACCAAGGCGTTTATTTGCAAAAAAAGAAATTACTACATAAGAGACAATATGAAACCCCCGGAAAGTACGCTCCCGGGGGTTTCTTTTGATTTTGATCAGCCCTGCTCAATTGCTCCCGTAGGACAGGCACCAGCACAAGTACCGCAGTCTACACAGGAATCTGCATTGATTTCGTATTTTCCGTCACCAGCAGAGATAGCCCCTACCGGGCATTCTCCTTCGCAGGTTCCACAGCTGACACAAGAATCTGTAATAACGTATGCCATTGGTAAATCCTCCTTATGTATTTCAAATATTAAGCCTGTAGCTTAAGAAATATTTTAATACAAAAAAAAAGTGAATACAAGTACCAGGGAGGTTTTTTTCAAAGAACATATGATAAACAATTGCATTAAAAAGAAAATGGTATTATAATAACCAAGTCAGGGAATGATATTTTAAAGGAGGTATATAGATGACTCAGGTAACAAAATCTACAATGATCGGCGAATTGCTTCAGATTGATGCAAACATTGCACCTGTTCTTTTAAATATAGGAATGCATTGTCTTGGCTGTCCGTCTTCCCAGATGGAAACGATTGAAGAGGCAGCTATGGTGCATGGAATTGAGCCGGATGCTCTTGTAAAGGAGATTAATGACTTTTTAGAAAAAGATCTTGCATAAAAATAAAAGAGTTCAAATGAACTCTTTTATTTTTTATAATAGTGCAAATGATTGTAATGCATTATGATGACAGAGAATTTTATGATGCTCAATAAAAAATGCTTCCGTAGCTGCAGTAACAATTCCCTGATTCGCATATTCGGCTAATATATTACAGACTTTATTAAAAATTTCCGGTGAAAGGCTGTTTTTGTGCAAAACCAGATAGTATCTGTGATTGATTTCATCTTTGAAAAGAGAATTGTCACCTTCATAAAAGCCTTTTAAAATATGGGCAAGCCTTATAATATCCGAAAGATTGTT
This sequence comes from uncultured Lachnospiraceae bacterium, assembly GCA_948468325.1. Taxonomy (GTDB): domain Bacteria; phylum Bacillota; class Clostridia; order Lachnospirales; family Lachnospiraceae; genus Roseburia_B. Next base: position 18,013 of record CAOKHR010000002.1, read on the forward strand.
AAACACAAACATCTTTGTCAAGTCAATCGGCACGTTAATATCTTCTTTTAGCTGAGTATCGGCAGCAGTTTTTCTTTTAACACTTTCTTTTTCAGAAACAGTATTATTTGTATCTGTTTTCTTTTCTTCTGAAATTTTTCGGAATAAATCCAAAATATCATCTGCACCTTCAGAGAATATTTCACTGGTGCCGTTATCGGTAAAATCGTCATAGCCTTCCGGTAAATCAGAAAATTTAGAAAAACGCGTATCTAATTCTTCCGGATACTCAACTTTTGTGATAATCAAAATAATTGACTCTGACGAAAGAGGTATTGCTTCTATCATAAGAGGAATATCCTCTGCTTCAAAACCAAATTCATAATTTGCCTGCTGCATCATATCGTGGAAAAGAAGTTTTGCCTTTTCTGTTCCATACGCCAATTCGCTTAATTTTAAATGCCGGTTGGCAAGATCCTGATGTGTCAGTGTGCAGCGAATCTGATTATCATTTACTTTTTCAATTTTCATATTCTCACTTCCTTATTTGAAAAATCAGATAAATCTCTTACATTATAATCAAATAGTTATTGGATGTAAAGTATAGTTTCATATTAAATATTTATAAAATAATGGAAAATCTATTGAAATTGTTATTTGATTATGATATAAGTACCTTAAGAGATGCTTTTTCCGATAAATTATGGAAGGAGCGATGAAAATAGAAGAAGTAATCTGGTTTGACCGATATATGATTCTTTCAGAATTAGGAAGAGGAAGCGGCAGTATCGTATATCTGGCCAGACATCAAAAACTGGGTGAGTATCGTGCAATCAAGAGAATTTCAAAAGATACAGATTCCGCCTGGCAGATTCGGGAGGCAGAAATCCTGAATCATCTGAAACATCCGAAAATTCCCGATATTTATGATATGGAAGAAGATGAAGAAGCCTATTATATCATAGAGGAATATATTGAGGGTGAATCTTTAGAAGCGTTTATGCTTCAATCATCATTTATTACCCCGGATTTTATATATCATATCATTATGGAAGTTGCAGAAATCTTAGATTATATGCATCATCTGAAACCGAATCCTATGATATATCAGGATTTAAAACCTGAACATATTATTTTAGGAAAAGAAAGTATTAAACTGATTGATTTTGGTATTGCCTCTTATTTAGGGGAGTCAGGGAATAAATTTCAAAATTACGGGACACCTGAATTTTGTGCGCCGGAAAAGGTTAAAGAGGCAAAAGTCAGTATTCAGACAGACGTTTACAGTATAGGAAAACTGCTTGAGAAACTGATTTGTGCCGAAGAAGAACAAAAGTCCCGTTATCTTATGCATATTGCAAAAAGAGCCATGAATCCTGATCTGTCAGAACGTTATAATTCTGTCAGGTCATTTATGGGAGATTTTGCAAAACAAATGCAGTCACAAAATAATTCAAATTATCAGAAGCATCTCTTAAAAAAAATCGTTGTAGCCGGCAGTCAGCCGCGAATCGGAACAACTCATCTGTCAATTTCATTTACCGAATATCTGAACCAGAAAAATATAATGACGGTATATCAGGAAAAGAACCCCAGTGAAAATATGCGAATGACCATTCAATCGGGTGGATTTACGAAAGAAGGCGGACTTTACCGCAGAGGGAATTTCTATGGCATGCCTGTATATGGAGAAGGTATAGAGGTAAAGGCTCCTCAAAATGCTGTTTCAATTTTAGATTATGGAGCAGATATTAAAGGAGCCTTGCGTGAAAAAGCAGATCTTTTTCTTCTTGTAACGGGAAGCAGAGAATGGGAGATTAAATATGCAGATTTCGCTTATGACAAAGTAAAAAAAGAAGATAGTCTTGTAATTATCACAAATTACGGGAATATTCCTCAGGCAAAACAATATGCCAGAAGATATGCACAGACTGTATATTGTTTTCCATTGGATTTAAATCCCTTTTTGATGACAAAGGAAAAGGAGAGGTTGTTTGAAGGATTGCTGGAAAATAAAGGAGAAAACAATAAGAAGTATTGGAATTGCCGGAAATGTCCGCGGCAGTGGAACAACGCACTTATCCGTGGCATTGGCAAATTATGCAGCAAGCGGACTGAGTGAAAAAACTGCTTATCTGGAACTTCATAAATACGGAGAAATGAAGCATTGGAAAAAACCGAATGAAAAAGGATATTTTGAAGATTATAGGATTCACTATTATCCGGATTTCAAACAGGAACAGATACCAATTCTTTTAAACTACGGATATGAAAAAATTATTATGGATTTTGGAGATGCATATTCTGTTTATCGGGAAGAAATTTTAAGATGTGACAAAAAAATTTTTTTGTTAAATTTAAATCCCTGGCAGGAATATGCAGCTGAAAAAACAGCAGAAGATCTGCAGAAGAAAGAATGGGGAAATATACATCCGATTTATGCCAGTGTAAACGCGCAAAATATGATAAAGAAAGAAATTGAAAAAAAGTATGGGATACAGATCATGGAAATTCCTTTTATAAAAAACCCCAGATTGCTCCAGGCAGAAGATTTTTTATGTATGGATTTCATTTTAGGACAGTCTGCTGCAAAAGTAAAAAAAAGAAAGTCATTGATACCCATTCGATAAAAAAAGTAGTTTTTCACAAAACGCAGTTGTGCATTCTTTAGGTAAAGTGAGGGTATTGCATATGAGCAATGACGGGAAAATGCAGCTATTTGTAGAACTGCAGAAAATAGAACAAAAGGGAATTACGCTTTGGCTGGAAGGAGTGCCCAGTAATTCACTCAGAATAATGGATGCAATTTTTGTAAATGAAGACAATGCATACATGCGCGATTATATTTATGATGAGGGGGTGCTAAAAGAACTGCGTTTTGACAGAGTCTGCGATTTTTAGGTTTTGTCAGATGCAATTAAATAATTGTAACAATGTAAACACGGGATTATTGCAATGAATACATTCTGATTCAGGAATCCTCAATGCCGGATAGGAATGTCAGATAAAAAGATAAAAAGACAAACTTAAAGCCCCTTGCAGAATTATGCGAGGGGCTATATTTGACTTTTTCAGTTCATATATTTTAAGATTGTATCCCATAAAGTGCTGTCTTCCAGTCCAAGTTTCCAGAAAGACATACCTGCAAGATTTTTTTCTGATGCGGCCTGAAGTCTTAATTCCATGGATCTGACATCTTCCAGCCATATTTTATAAGTTATTTCATTATTGACATATTCTGCATAATACTGTCCGTCTTCTTCTGACCATACGGCTTCTACTCCGTTGACAGACACCATATTCCACGCTTCTTTCATATTGACTGCCTGGGAAGATAGCTCGTATGGAACATAATCATCAGATGCTGCTTCTACGTCATCCGCGGCTTCTTTTGGAGTTTCTATCCATACTCTTGTAAAAAACGGGGCTCCCAGTATGGTTTGATTTGCGGGAACTTCTTTTAAAGTATCTTCGATTCCCTGTGTTACAAATCCGATAGATGCTACGGAACCTTCATCTGAACCGACATAATGTTCATCATATCCCATGATAATAATATAATCTGCAAAATTTGCCTGTTCGCTTCTGTTGTAAAAAGAAGTAAATTCTGACGGTACATAATTATCCACTGATAATACGATTCCATTATTTTCACATTTTAACGAAAGTTCACGGATAAACTGGATATAACCCTCTCCGGCTTCTACACTTAAGGATTCGAAATCTACATTAATGCCATCAAAATTATACTGAATCGCTGCTGCAATTAATTGATTCACCATATTTGTTCTTTTGGAAGTATGTGTCAGTACATCGGTAGAGTCTGCTTCCGTATTTTCTAAATTGCTCACCAGCGCCCACACATCAATATCCTGACTGTGGCAATAATCTACGTATTCTTTGCTGGAAAGGTTCATGAGATTTCCTTCATTGTCATTTAAATAAAACCAGGTAGGAGAAATAACATTCAGGCCTTTGGTAGATGAAATGACATCTGCTATTGTATTGTTGGCGTCTTGTGTCGTAACCTGATGCCAGGCCATATTGATTTTTTCATCTTTTAAAATGTGAGAAAATTTTTCTTCTTCAAAAGAATGGTTATAGCGTTTCTTTTCTTCCTCACCAAGCCTTTTTTTAAGAATGTAGCCAATAATTCCGCTTTCTGTTGCAACCTTATCCCAGTCATCTCCGCTTTCTAAAACAAATAAAGTATCTTCTTCTGTTACCTCTGCAAGAATCGGGCTTTTGATACCGCCTTTGCAGCGGATCTGCGTATCTTTTTTAACCGGAACTAAAGTGACATCCTCCCAGTTGGTAGTTACTGTAATTCTGTTTGGGTTTTCATAAAAATTATAATCAAGGTCTGTAAACTTCTTTACATAATCCATGGCAATGTAGGAAGTTTTTGCATCTGCATATACAATTTCATAGTTTTCAGTATGCTTTTCTTTTGTGACATAATAGTCTTTGCTGGAAGCAGAAGCGGATATAATGTCATCTGCCGTTGTATATAACAAGAGATTTTCATTCGAGTCCCAGTAAAAGCGGCTGTTAAACAATTCTCTTACTGTTTCATATTCTACATACACCATACCGTTTTTTAAAACTGCCTGCTGCGGAATAATTTCATGATTTAATACAATAGCCGTTGATGTATCCTCTGTAAGCCCGTAATATTCATATAAATCCTGTACGTCTTTCGAAGGTGTGTATTTATTTATAATTTTACCTGCGATAAGTATCAGAATAATGATAACAACAACGGCTGCTATTAATATGACAGTCTGCTGTATGCGCTTTTTCTCCATCCGTAATTTCCTCCTGTGGTATAATATCTGTCAGCATTATACCATATCAGAACGGAGATTTAAATTTAATTTTTTAAAATTCCGCTGACTGCATCATTTGGAATCTCAAATTCCACACAGCCCATATACATTGGGGCTACGTCACCTTCATCAAAACAGATTACGATATTCCCACTGCTGTTTAAATAAAACGATGTTTCGTCCGTAATTTTCTCAAAATTCCATTCGGGAATTTCTTCATTATCAACCCAGTAGACGATATTTTCATCTTCTTTCATCTGGTTTTTCATCTGTTCTTTGATATTTTCGCTGATAACTGTAAGGTAATCCGAACCATTGGAAAAAAGATCCTTTAAGGCGAGGCGGTTTCCGGTTTTTAAATCAATTGTATAAAAATAATCCCATTCTGCGCCGCTTCCTGCTCCCTGGTAACAAATTAATTTCAATGTAAAATAATCGTCTGTTGTGGCAATTGTTTCATGTTTTATGATAACATCCTGATATCCTTCTTTATCTTTTATTTCTTCTTTAAATTCGGTAAGAATATCGTCTGTAATTTTTTGGATTTCGGTATTGATTTCTTTTGTTGTTTTTTCCAGATTCTTTTGCACTTCTTTTTCTGTTCCGGATTCGGTTTCTATCTGGTCTGCAATCAACTCAGGAACCTCTATGTCTGCTTTGTGGCGGTCATCTTCATACTGGTAGTCCCGAAAAGTCACAACTTCCACCAGTTTTCCGAGAACCGGAATATGGCTCATGGCATAAGCAGCTTCTTTGGATATATTCGGAATTAAAATCAATGCCGCTGCAGCCGCAGCTACGGATACTTTAAAGACAATATGCTTATTATTTTTATTAACTTTTGCTTTTTTTGCGTTTTCTATATTTTTTTTCATTTTATCCACCTGTTCCTTTGACATTTCAATTTGATTGTAATCATTTTTAAGAGTTTTCATTTTTTCATTATCCATACTATACCTCCATAGATATTGTTTTGTTCTTATTCCCACTGCCATGCATCGGACAGTTCCAGCCTTAGCTTCTTTAATCCCCTGTAGAGACGGCTTTTGACTGTGCTTACATTTTCTTCCAGTACCTCGGCAATTTCTTCAAATTTCATCTCTTCGAAATACTTCAGTTCAATGACTGCTTTGTCTTTTGACGGTAATTCATCCAATGCACGTTTCAAATCAATCTCTTCATACCGGTCTTCTTTTCCGGCTTCTGCATTTACCTCATCCAGAGAAAGATGTACTTCTTTTTTTACAAAACGAAAAATTTCGTTTAACATAATACGGTAAATCCAGGTCTTGGCATATTCTTCTTTTTTTAAGGTACTGCTGTTTAAGATTGCTTTGTAGGCACCGTTTTGCACAATATCGGCGGCATCGTCTTCATTATGTACATAACTGTATGCGAGACGATAATAACTGTTGTAATTTTCCATTAAGATTTGTTCTATCTGTTGTTCCTTTTTGTCTTTTCCCGGGAAAAACATAGGATTTAGCACCTCCTTTGTTGTATTCTAATAATTAGACACCTGAACTTTGGAAAAAGTTTCATTTTTTTATAATATGAAATAGCATATTAGCGTGATTTTGTATATCCGAATGTATAAAAATGCAATTTAATCGGATTATTTCAAATTTTACACTTGTTTTTATGCATAAAGATGGTACAATATAAAATATTTGTGTGAAAAGGAAGGAGTTCTTATTATGAAAAAAGCAGCAGCAATATTATGTTTAGCATTGACGATGGCATTTGCCGGATGCGGAAATTCAGATGACAATACAAATACTCCGGATACAAATGGAGAGAAAAATTCTGAAAGCGTTTCCGGAACAGAAAGCGAACAAGATCCTCTTGCAGACGGTGTTTTAAATGTAGGAACAAATGCAGAATTTCCGCCGTTTGAATTTGTAGGTGACGACGGAGAGCCGGATGGCTTTGATATGGCTTTAATTAAAGCAATCGGGGAAAAAATGGGCGTAGATGTCGTAGTAGAGAATATGGAATTTGACTCTCTCGTAGCATCTATCGGAAGCAAAATTGACGTAGCAATCGCCGGTATGACGATTACAGACGAGCGTAAGAATATGGTAGATTTTTCCGATGAATATTATGAAGCAGTACAGTATGTTATTGTTCCGGCAGATTCTGAAATTGCTTCCGCTGCAGATTTGGAAGGAAAGAATATCGGTGTGCAGCTTGGAACAACAGGAGATTTTATTGTAGAAGATATTAAAGATGCAACTGCGGCACAGTACAACAAAGCTGTAGATGCAGTAAATGATTTACTGAACGGAAGAGTAGATGCAGTAATCGTCGATAAAAATCCGGCACAGGTATTCGGTGAGCAGTTTAAAGATGAAGTGAAGCTTTTCGACGGAGAAAGTCCGGAATTTGGATTTGAGAAAGAATACTATGCAATTGCTCTGCCAAAAGGCGATGAAGAGCTGGCAAAATCCGTAAATGACGCACTTGCAGAACTGAAAGCAGACGGAACGTTTGATGAATTGGTAACACAGTACATAGAAAACTAACGCAGACAGAATGGGAGAGAATCAATGAATGAATGGTTTGCAGACGTAGCATATAAATTTCAGATTGCTTTCCTTGACGGCGAGCGTTGGAAGCTATATTTAAGCGGCCTTGGCGTAACATTACAGATTTCGTTTTTTGCTGCAATTTTAGGTGTAGCAATCGGTATTGTTGTCGCTTTGATGAAGCTGTCAGTTAAAAAAGACGGAAAACGTTCCCTGTGGTCTGTAATTGCCCAGATTTATATTGATGTGATTCGAGGCACGCCATCCGTGCTGCAGCTTTTAATTATGTGGTTTATTGTAATGAAAGGCAGTAAAAACGGCGTTTTGGTAGCAGTGCTTACGTTTGGTATCAACAGCGGAGCTTATGTATCCGAAATTATGCGGGCAGGAATACAGGCAGTCGATCACGGACAGATGGAAGCGGGACGTTCTCTGGGATTATCAAAAGGACAGACAATGCGTTACATTATTCTGCCTCAGGCGATTAAAAATGTACTTCCGCCAATCGGCAACGAATTTATCGTATTGCTGAAAGAAACTGCGATTGTAGGTTATGTAAGCCTATCGGATCTGACCAGAACTGCAAGCCAGGTTTCTTCCCGGACGTTTGAGGCGTTTATGCCGTTAATCGGTGCAGCCGTTATCTATTTTATCATTATAAAAATCTTAAGTAAATTAATTGAAAAACTGGAGAGGAGGCTGCGCAAAGGTGATCACCGTTAAAAATCTGCATAAATCTTTTGGTAAAATAGAAGTATTAAAAGGAATTGATTATCATGTGGAAAAAGGAGAAAAGATTGTTATTGTCGGTCCCTCCGGTTCCGGAAAAAGTACCTTTCTGCGCTGCATGAATCTTTTGGAGCAGCCTACCAAAGGTGAAATCTGGTTTGACGGACAGTTAATTACCGACCCAAAGACGAATATCAATAAAGTCAGGGAACACATGGGAATGGTGTTTCAGAATTTCAATCTTTTTAATAACCTTACTATTATGGGAAATATTACGCTGGCTCCTGTTAAGCTAAAGCTGATGAATCAGGAAGAAGCAAACGAAACGGCATTAAGCCTTTTAAAAAGAGTTAATTTAACAGAAAAAGCAGATGCCTATCCGTCACAGCTTTCCGGCGGACAGCGGCAGAGGATTGCCATTGTACGTTCTCTTGCCATGAATCCTAAAGTAATGCTTTTTGATGAACCGACGTCAGCGCTTGATCCGGAGATGGTAGGTGAAGTTCTGGATGTTATGAAAGAACTGGCGGAAAGCGGCATGACTATGGTAGTTGTCACTCATGAAATGGGATTTGCCAGGGAAGTCGGCAGCAAGGTTTTATTTGTAGATGACGGAATTATTATGGAAGAAAATGTTCCGGCAGAATTTTTTACAAATCCCAAAAATCCCAGATTGCAGGATTTCCTTTCAAAAGTATTATAATAATAAGTAAAACGGGAGAATGCAAGAGGCACTCCCGTTTTTTCTGTTTATAACATCAGCGAAGCAAGAATAATACTTGCAGCAATGCCGCTTATTGTGGCAGCCAGTGCGCCGGAAAGTGTGAAACGTGTCTTTTTTATATGGACATGCATAAAATAAATGCTCATCGTATAAAAAATTGTTTCTGTACAGCTCATCATAATAGAAGCAGAAAGTCCGATAAAAGAGTCTGTACCATGAGTTTTAAACAAGTCTAAAAGCAAGCCTGTTGCTGCAGAAGAAGAAAACATTTTTACAATTGAAACAGGGATGAGCTCTGTAGGAAAATGAAGAGGTCCCATAAGATTTTTTAAAAGGTTCGAAAGAAAATCAAAAAATCCGGAAGCACGCAGAATGCCGACAGCAGTCATCAAGCCTACCAACGTGGGAAGTATGTCAATTACCGTAAAAAATCCGTCTTTGGCGCCTTTTAAAAAGTCCTGATAAATATTCTGGCGGTTTATAAGGCCGTAAGTTACAATAAGAAAAATTGTCAGAGGAATAATAGATTCGGATAAAAATAACAAAAACTGCATATATATGCTCCAGGATATTTTCTTTTCAATATATGTTATAATCAGATTATCCATGAAAACAATTTAAAGCAGGAGAAAAATTATGATATTTAACAATGTGCTGGATGCAATTGGACATACGCCGATTGTACGCTTAAATCGAATGAATAAACCGGATAATGCAGAAGTTTTAGTCAAGTTTGAAGGATTAAATGTAGGAGGTTCCATCAAAACGAGAACTGCATATAATATGATACTGGCTGCAGAACAGATGGGACTTGTACATAAAGACACAATAATTGTAGAGCCTACGAGCGGCAATCAGGGAATCGGCCTTGCTCTTGTAGGCGCAGTCCGTGGATATAAGACAATCATAATTATGCCCGATTCTGTCAGTGAGGAACGGAGGCGTTTAGTCAGACATTACGGCGCCGAAGTAAAATTAATCCACGATGCCGGAAATATCGGCGAATGTATTGAAGAATGTCTGCAGACTGCTCTTAAAATGGCCAGAGAAGATAAAAATGTATTTGTTCCCCAGCAGTTTGAAAATCCAAACAATATCAAAGCGCATAAACACCACACAGCTCTTGAAATTTTAGAGCAGGTGGCAGGTCCGATTCATGGATTTTGTTCCGGTATCGGTACGGGAGGCACCATTACAGGAATCGGTGAAGTGTTAAAAGCACAAAATCCGGATATTATGATTTGGGCTGTTGAACCGGAAAATGCTGCTATTTTGGCGGGAGGTACCATTGGGACTCATGTGCAGATGGGAATTGGAGATGGTGTCATTCCAAAAATTCTAAATCAAAATATATATGAAGATATTTATATTGTAAGTGATGAGGAAGCAATTCAGACTGCAAAAGATCTTGCGCGTCTGGAAGGAATTATGTGTGGCATTTCAAGCGGTACAAACGTTGCGGCAGCCATTAAAATGGCAGAAAAACTGGGCAGGGGAAAAACGGTTGTAACTGTACTGCCGGATACGGCCGAACGCTATTTTTCCACACCTTTATTTGATGACTAGTGAGGAAGCATTATGGATTTTATAATACGGATTGATGAAAATATTTTGTTATGGATTCAGGAATACGTACGTAAAGATTTTTTAAATCCGCTGGTAAAATTAATTACCTGTCTCGGAGACGCAGGATGGTTCTGGATTTTAATTACTGTTATTTTGCTGTTTTCAAAAAAATATCGTAAAATAGGACTTACAAGTGCTGCTGCGCTTTTGATTGGATTTTTGATTACTAATCTTCTATTAAAAAATATGGTCATGCGCATACGTCCGTATGAAATTGTAGAAGGATTAAGTTTTATTGGGAAAAAGCCATCGGACTTTTCTTTCCCCTCCGGACATTCGACCTGTTCCATGGCATCGTCGGTTGTATTGTTTTTATACCTTCCCAAAAAATACGGAAGTGCCGCATTGATACTTGGAATTTTCATATGTCTTTCCAGACTTTACGTGGGTGTGCATTATCCTACCGATGTACTGGCCGGAATAGCTGTCGGAATTTTAGCGGCTTTTATAGCGGCAAAAATTATAATGAAGCAGAAAAGCAATGCATAATTATATACACAAATATTTGTTTTGAGGCGCCTTTGTAAGGAATTTGCCTCAAAGCTATGTTTTTTTATTTCTGCAGCATTATTATAAAACGAAAGGGAAACACCTTTCCTGCAAAGCGTTTCCCTTACCGTACTTTTTTGTATACCATTAATTATCTAATTTCAAGTTAGCCAGCAGAGAGCCGAGGCTTGTAGAAGCAGACTCATGGGAAACAAACTCTTCTACACTCTTATCAATTGCATCAGCTTCCGTATCTGCCATTTCTTCCTCTAATACACGCATACTTAAGCTGATTTTATTGTCGTTGGTATTTAAAATTTTAGCTTTTACATTTTGTCCGACTTTTAAAACTTCTGCCGGTTTTTTGATTCTTCTGGTACAGATTTGCGAAATATGCACCAGTCCGCTCAAACCATTGCCAATATTGACAAAAGCACCATAAGGCATAAGACTTTCTACTGTTCCTTCCACTACTGTGCCCGGTACAAGCATAGAAATTTTATGGTTGTGTTCTTCTTCTGCCTTTTCACGTGCAATTACTTTTGCAGAAAGAACAAGTTTCTTCTGACTCTGGTCAACAGTGATTACACGGACTTCAACATCTTTTCCGAGCCATGGATTACAGTCCTCTACATAGTCAAGGCTTAACTGGGAAGCCGGAATAAATCCGCGGATTCCTTCGAGATAGGCAATAACTCCGCTTGGAACAATACCTTTGATGCGGACTTTCAGATTTGTGCCTTCTTCAAAATACTGTTTTAATTTTTCCCATGCAAGTACGTCATTTGCTTCTTTTCTGGAGAGCAGAAGATTGCCTTCTCCATCATCCATACGGATAATCGTAGCTTCTAACGTATCTCCTACATGAACGGATTCTAACAGGTTAAAATCCGGATCACTGCTGATTTCATCTGCCCTGATAATGCCGGAAGCATAATATTTAAGATCCAATGTAACATCTTCTTCTGTAACCGCGATTACAGTACCGGTGATAATATCCCCCTCGGACAACTTGCGGAAAGAAGCTTCCAGCTCATCCTTATAGTCATTCATGGATTCTGTTACCTGATTTGTTGTTTCATCTGCCATTTTGCACACTCCTTTTTCTTATTTTCCTATGGGCCTATTATAGCATATATACAATTTTTAAGGAACAAAATCATTTATATTATAGTAAGTTTATGTATCAGTTTGTTACTTTTCATGGGGCAGGAATGCGCATTTACTGCGCATTCCGTGAGAACATGATTCAGGAGTGAGGGGCGATTTTTGCGTAGCAAAACTTTAAATATCGCCCCGAATGTTACTTTGAGCGGCTTCCTGAGCCGTGAAAAGTAACATCAGTTTGACACAGAGCGTATTTGAAAAATTATTTCCTCCATCTTTACGCCTTCTTTGTGGTACATTTGCACTAAATTTGGCAACGTAGTCTCTGCTATACTTTCCTCATTTAATACATATTTCCCATTATTATGCCCTTTGTGCACTAAGCGTATCATATATACAATGAAGCCGGAAAGAATATTCAGGAAGTTTTTGTCTTAAAAAATTTTTAAAGGATATTCCATGTTTTTCTTAATGAAAAAAGGGTATGATTTTTAGAAAATCAATGGGAGGATTTCTATTTATGAAAAAAATACACGGGCGCAATGTAACAAAAGGGTTATTATTTATATATTTGTTGGTTTTAACGTGGATTATCCTGTTTAAAATGCAGATTAACATATTCGATTTAAAAATAGAGTACCGCAATATCAATTTAATTCCATTTCAGGGTTCTGTAATCAAAAACGGAAAAATAGATTTAACAGAAATTATTTTAAATGTCATTGCATTTATACCTTTCGGTGTCTATATCAGCATGATAAAAGAAAACTGGAACTT
>CAOKHR010000003.1 GCA_948468325.1 uncultured Lachnospiraceae bacterium
CACAATACAGATAACAGCGGCAAACATGCACGACTCATTACGGATTAATAAAATGACAGAGAAATTAAAGCCGCTGTTTGTTGCAGGTATTTTGCTTGCATTGCAGGACGAGGCATTTTGTAATGATTATGACAAGCTGACAAGTTTCTCTTCTCTTTTAAACAGTTGTTGTTCGGCCATAGAAAATGTATTAGATGATGGGGAAATTGAAAACAGGAAGATACAGGAAATCAAAAATAAATTTAAAGAAGTGGAATCTGTAATAAAACTTAAGGCAACGCCGCTTCAGGAGGATCATTCACTGCGCTGGTATATTCGGGAACTTGAAATGAAAGTGAAGCCAATGATGGATTATGTGGGGAATACCGTAGATGCATTAGGTGTATTTTATCATGAGTTTATCAGTTATTCATCAGGAGACGGAAATTCATTGGGAATCGTGCTGACGCCACAGCATTTAACAGAATTTATGGCAGAATTAATCAATGTCGATAAGAATTCCAGAATTGTGGATATTTGCTGCGGAAGCGGGGCCTTTTTAGTGACAGCTATGGGAATTATGTTTAAGCAGGCAGCGTCAGATGAAGAGATTGAGTATATACGAAAAAATAATTTGTATGGCATAGAGCAGGATTCAGATATTCACACATTGGCTCTGGCAAATATGATTATAAGAAAAGACGGAAAATCACATATTATACACGGGGACTGTTTTGACAATACATCTATAGATAAATTGAAGAATTTAAAAGATACAGAGGGAAGAGCGATTATTTTGAACAAAGGACTGCTGAATCCTCCATATTCTCAAAAAGATCATGTGGAACTTGAATTTGTAGAACAGGGACTTGAAATATTGTGTCAGGGAGGAGAACTTGCAGTTGTCTGCCCAATGAGCTGCGCCATTGGAACAAAATACAAAGCGGAACGGTCGCGATTAATGAGTAAACATACTTTAAAAGCAGTTTTTTCAATGCCGGATGATATATTTTATGGGAATAATGCTTCCACAAATGTATGTGTTATGGTATGGGAAGCAGGAAAACCGCATGATGCATCAATTTCAACATTTTTTGGATTTTGTAAAGAGGATGGATTTGTAAAAAGGAAAAAACTGGGAAGAATAGACGCATTTAAGAAATGGGAATCTATAAAAAATGAATGGCTTAGATTATATCGTGAAAAGGAAGAAAAGGACGGACTTTCAACAAAAGCGAAAGTGAATTGTACGGATGAGTGGTTGTGCGAAGCATATATGAAGACAGATTTTTCAAAACTGACAGATCGTGATTTTGAAATGTCAATTTTGGAATATTTGTCTTATATGGTAAAAAGTAATCCCGCACGTGTATTTTCGAAAAACAGTACCGTGTCAAAAAATATTAAATTAAAGGAAACTGTTAAGTATGAGGAATTTCTGGTAGGAGACCTGTTTGTAATTCAAAATGGCAGGGGTGTAACAAAAGATGAAATATCAGATTTTCCCGGCAATATTGAAGCAATACAAAGCGGTGCGGATAATAATGCCGTTTTAGGAAGACTGGATGAGAGTTATTGCAGACAGTCCGGATATAAAATAATAAAAGAACAATGTTTAAGCGTCGCACGTTCCGGTACATCCGGATATGTTGCATATCATGAGATGCCATGTGTGATAGGGGATTCGGCAAAAGCTTTGTTTTTAAAAGATAAATCGAAAGCATCTGTTTATATTTATATTTATTTGCGGACAGTATTAATGGCAAATAAGTATAAATATGCATATGGGAGAAAAGTTACGGAGAAGAAGTATTACAAAGATACAATTGTTTTGCCGGTATCTAAACCCGGAGAGCCGGATTGGGGATTCATGGAGGATTATATTAAGAAACTGCCATATGGGGACAGGCTGTGATTTTTCACATACGATAAAGGAGAGGGAAGAGTATTAAATGAGAACAGTTTTAAAAAAAGGAACTATGATTCGTGTTCCGGGAGGAATTTTGTATAAGATAGCAGGCGGGCCGATCGGAGAGGGCGGCGGAAGCATCATTTATCCGGTTCGGAAATATTTGCCGGATGGGAACGATTCCTATAGAGAAAGTCCTATTTTATATGCAGTCAAGGAATGCTATCCGCTTTCTATAAAATATGAGTTCTGCAGAAATGGCAGGGGCGAAGTTGTACCTGCAGGCGAAAGTGAAGCTGCAGGAGCATATCTTGCACGGATCAGGCAGATGCAGTTTTCGGAAAATGCAGTTTCGGGTGAAATTTATCATACGGGATTCCGGCTGACGCCTGTTTTAGAATCGTTTCAGGAAATTGAAATATCACAGGATGAAGGTCTGTCGTTTCAAAGAGTCTGCAACAGCATATCTGTTATGGAATCAATCGCGGAAAAGGGCGTATCTTTAAAAAATTGTCTGAAAGAGAAAAAACATCTGTCGGCTGACGAGACGTTCCGGATTATAGAACAGGTGCTGTATGCCGTGCGGGAAGTGCATGATGCGGGTTATCTGCACTTAGATATTCAGGACGGAAATATTTTCCTCAAAGGAACGTTTCAGGATGCCAGCGGGATGATTTCGCTTATTGATTTTGGGTCTGCCAGAAAACGGAAAGAGGATGGCAAATGTGAAGCAGTCGAAGACGGTATTTTGTATTCGACACCGGGATTTTCTGCGCCGGAAATGTCTTCCGGTAATGACGGAACGCTCCGGCTGGGGCCGCAGGCAGACATATACAGTATCGGATACCTGATGCTTCTTTTACTGACCGGACGGCGTTTTTCGGCGAAAGAGCTTGGTGCAAACAAGACAGGAAGATATATTCCGCGTTTTTCTGTGAGAAAGACAAAATGTCCGAAACATCTGGTAGAGCGGATGCAGGAAATATTAGCAAAAGCACTGGCAGGGAAGCCGGAAAACAGGTATGCAGATACAAGGGAAATGTTAGAGGATGTTACGGAGTTTCTGGCAATGCTGGCTCCCTATAAAAGCCCGTTGTCAGCTGTGGACTATGATGCGTTTATCTGTTATAAGCACGGACCATTGGATTCACCGGCGGCAAAAACATTACAAAATGCGCTGGAACGGTATAAAGGCGGCAAGCTGTTCAGACAAAAACCTATCCGGAGAGTTTTTTTAGACGAAGGGGAGTTATCTTCCTGTGCAGATTTTGGTGAGCGGATACGGGAAGCATTGAAAAATTCTGCCTGGCTGATTGTCATTTGTTCAGGTGATACGAAAGAATCACCGTGGGTAAATGACGAAATAGAGACTTTTTTAGAATATCATGATATGTCGCATGTTTTGACTGTAGTGACAGAGGGCGAGCCGAAAGAAGTTTTTCCGGAGGCGCTGCTTAAACATGGAATGGATGGGAATCATCTTCTGGCAGCAGATGCAAGAGCAGAAAATACAAAGCAGGTACTGAAAAAAATACGGGGTGATGTGAAGCTTAAAATAGCGGCCCCGATTCTAAATACAACGTTTGATACATTAAAACAGAGGATGAAGCTGTATGAAATAAAACGCGCATTTGCGGCAGTCTGCATGGGCTTTTTGATTTTATCTGCGTTTTTTGGTTATGCGGCAGTAAAATCTAAACAGATTGCGGATCAGGCGGTAAGGATTGCGGAAGAACATAAAGCTGCGCTTAAAGGAGAAGCTTTACGCTTATTGGATCAGGCAAAGCAAAGTTATGAGGCAAATGACCCGATTGCAGCTGTAGATCAGGCTCTTAGGGCATATGAACTGACGGAACCGGACGGTGTGATTCTTCCGGGGCTGATTCAGATACTGGCGGAGGCAATGGGCATATATACGCTGCCGTTAAATGTCGAGGAGGCGGTAACAGCTCAGGGAATATTTGCATTGGAGGATAAGGGACTTAAGGATGAGTTTTTTTTAGACAGTGAGGGAAAATACTTATTTACTACAAATATTGACAACGTATACATATGGGATACAGATACTTTTGAATGTATCAAAACGATTCCAACCGATTCAATAAAAATGTTTGACGAAACATTTTTGATGGATCAGCAAGATAAATATTTATTTGTACAATGGAAAGAAATAAGATGTTATGATTATGAAAATGACATCTCCGTCTGGAATTATAAATTTGATGAGATTATAAATACGGTGGCGGTGTCGGACGATAAAACCCAGATCGTTGCTGCCACCGAACATAAGCTGTATATATTTGATGCTGCAGACGGAACGCTTCTTCAGACATCCGACTTTCCAAATGCCGATGGATTTACGTTGGCAGAGTACGCTCTTATTATATCTCCCGATAAAAAAAAGATGGCTTTTGTAAGGAGTAAAGAAGAGGATTCCATACATTCAATTGAAATTGTTTTATATCAACCAGACACTGACGAGTATATTGTCCTGTCATCCTTTAAAAATGACCACAATGCACAGTATACGGGGAAACTGCTTCATTTTACTGACCGGAATCAATTACTTATGGGGTATCGCATTGGTACGAATACAGTTTGGACAACAGACCGATATTATAAATACTATTCTGAAAAGCAGAGCCTAAATGTCAGTCTGTATGATCCAGAGAAAAAATGTGTTGTATGGGAGAGTCAAAAAGACTCTATGGCGCTAAACGGAGAGTTTATAGCTTATGATACTTTGTATGATGGACATCCCGCATTTGTTCTGGTTTATGGGGAGAATTATAAAATTCTGGATCAGGCAACAGGGGAGGTTTTAGATTCCTATGAAACAGAGGCATCTGTAATTTCAGCATGGGGTGAAGAAAACAAAGATGTGCTTGTGTTGGAAAATGGAAATTTGATGTATCATATGCAAGGGGAAGATCATTTGGTCGGATATGCTTATTTTCCGGAAAGAATCAGTAAATGCCATAAAGTTGGATCAAATTATTACATTAGAGAATATGAGCCTTTTTCTGGTAATACTCTTGAGCATAGGGTGATAAAGTATCAGGCAAGTGTTTTTGCTGAAGGATATGAGACATGCATTATTTTGGAGGCGGATGGAGATGACATAAAAAGTGACATAAAGAATGACTTCCATTTTCCGGAGGATTTTGAGAAGCCGTCAAATGAAGCAGAAGATTATATGGAAAATGAGCAGTATCATATTTATATGAGTGACGATACTATTGTGATAGAAGATAAGATGTCCCATGCAGAGCATGTTTTAGAAACAGAAGAAAAACCAAGAGGATTTTATTGGATGCAGGATGCAGGTAAATTGCTAATTGGTTATGAAGCACAGGTATCTCTGTATGATATAGAGACAGAAACATTGACAGGCACTCTTGTGTTTGAAAATGATATTTGGAGTTTTGTCAAGGCTCAATGGCAGTGGCTGGATGATTCTACGGTAGTTTGTGTAGGAGCTTATTACAGTTATGTGGTTGAGGTATCAGAGGATGCGTTCGAAATTTTATATGTTTTGAGAGATTATTATGCTTACGATGCAACGGAAAAGGTTTTCTATTTTTTAAGTACTAAAATTCCTATGGATAAAATTAATGATGGTGTATTTGTTGATAAACAGGAACTTGGAAGGATAAAACGATACAGCAGAGAAGAAATTATCGAAATGGCCAGGCAGAGAGGTACCGTTCGAGGTAGAAAGACTGAACAGGAATGACTCTCCATATACTCTTCCATGTCTGACATTGCTATCATGAAGCTGATAAATGGGCTGTTTTGCAAGGAGTTCCAATAAACAGCCCATTATTTCCGGTTTTATTTTTTATCCTTGTATATGGGGACAGAGGCGCCTGTGCTTTTCAGGCGCCTATAATAATGCTTCCCATTCGGATTCTTTAAAACCTACAAGCACTTTATCATCGCTTATCGCAATGGGGCGTTTTACAAGCATTCCGTTTGAGGCAAGAAGTTTTAACTGTTCATCTTCACACATGGATTGAAGCTTGTCTTTTAGCTGCATTTCTTTATAAATCAGGCCGCTGGTATTGAAAAATTTTTTTAGCGGCAAACCACTTTGTTGATACCATGTTTTTAATTCATCACAGGTGGGATTTTCCTCTGCAATATGACGCTCAGTATATTCTATCTTATGCTCATCCAGCCATTTCTTAGCTTTCCGGCAGGTTGAACATTTTGGATAACATAAAAACAGCATTTTCATCCTCTCCTTCATTGCAAATTTTATCGGGTTTTAAGGCTTCATCTTGACTTGTGCAGGCAAATCGTGTATGGCAGCCATTTTGATTTCCTCCCTCAACAAGAAAAATATAACACTTTTCCTAAATGCTTACAATTGAAATCTTTATATGCTGTATATTTTGTGTTTGTAAGACGGAGCAGGAATATGTGCGATAAGTTTGGGCAGACGGATTTTTATGCGGATAATTCAAACACGTTTTGGGACTGTATTTGTTTTGCTCATAAGTATCAAAAATATAACATAATTTATAAAAAAAGGGAATTTTCAATGAACTATCTATGGGGATTCATGATTGTCATCGGCGTTGTATATGCTGCGTTCCACGGAACACTGCCGGAAGTTACAGAAGCAGCGATTAGTTCTGCAAAAGAGGCTGTGACGCTTTGTATCAGCATGATGGGAGTTATGTCTTTTTGGGTTGGAATTATGAGAATTGCAGAAAATGCCGGAATTATTGAAGGAGCTACAAAAAAGCTGATGCCGTTTTTGCGGTTCCTTTTTCCCAATATACCTAAGGAGCATCCGGCAAACAGGTATATTGCTGCCAATATGATTGCCAATATCTTCGGGCTTGGCTGGGCGGCGACGCCGGCGGGGCTTAAGGCAATGGAAGAGCTGGCGAAGCTGGAGGATGAACGAAGAAATGCGGGGATTAAGCCGGAAGAAATGCACGGGGTGCACGAGCGGAAAGGGCATGGATACAAAGGCGGCAGAAAGATTATAAGGAGCAGGGCAGCAGTGCCTGCGGGAGCCGCAAGTGACGAAATGTGTACGTTTCTGATTATAAACATTTCATCATTGCAGCTGATTTCAGTGAATATGATAGCCTACCGAAGCCAGTATGGAAGCGTAAATCCGGCGGCAATTGTGGGACCCGGGATTGTGGCAACGATGGTGAGTACGGTGGCGGCAATCGTATTTTGTAAAATAATGAATGGAAAGCGGAAATAATTGCATGGAGGCCAGTGCAGGAAAATGGAGAAAAAACGGAGAGCATATGCTCTCCGAATGATAATGATAAAATTGTTGGCGGCAGATTATACATATAGGACTGCCGGACTTTAAGGCTTTTGCCTTTTGAAAAAAGCATCAATATTTTCTTTTATCTCTGCAGGCTGTAAGTATTTTAATAAATATCCTGCCGGTTTTAAGGATCTTACATTTTTTACACTTTCCGGATCGTTTCTTCCGGTCAGGAAAATAACGGGAAGTCCGGCAAATGCTTTTTCTGAACGGAGCATTTCCAGAGTCTGTCTGCCATCGCATACCGGCATTTCATAATCTAATAAAACCCAATCCGGTTTGTTCAGAGAAATATTCCGGATTGCGGCTACTCCGGATTCGGCAAAAGTAATATCATAGTCTTCTTTCAGCAATTCATTCATATGCTGCCGCATTGTCACGGAATCGTCTACTACAAGTATTTTTGGTTTTGAAGCCGCTTTCTGTGCTTCGCGTTCCAAAAGGTAATTTTTGACTTCGTTTATTGCATTGTCGGCTTCGATAGATTTTCCAATATTGCTTTTAAGCAAATACGGGGCGCTCGCACAATAAGAAAAATATCCTGATCCAGTGTCGAATAAAAGACTGACGTGTGGATTTTCTTTTTCAAATATATTTTTGAACTGCTCATAGGACAGGAAATTCTCCGATTTCAGATCATAAAAATTTTCTGTCGGGAAGTATTCCATGATACGGGCTACAAACTGTCTGGCTACATACCTGACGGCATGGAGCAGCATATTGTCGAGTTTCTTTATCTGAATTCCCATGATCTTTCCAACAGTATTTATTAACAGTTTTTCCTCAAAAACTAAAATAATCTCCTGTTTCTTTTTATCTTTCTTACTTTCATAAACCAGACGGTAATATATGCCGTTTCCAAATTTTTCACCTCTGTAAGAATCACTGATTAAATGGGATTCCAGGTGGAACATATCAAAAACAAGCTGAATAACGATTTTCTTTATCGCTGTAAGCTCTTCGTCCGGCAGAAGGTTTGTCAGCTTGCCCACAGGATGTTTTCCCGCAATTGCAAGATCTTCGGTCAGAGTGTGTCCGGCCAGCCAGCCGGCGCAGACACCCAGAAAATGTTCTACTGCTTCAGGAGAATAATCAGCCTGTTTAAGCTCCTGTTCAAGTGCCGGAAGAGTATTTTCACGAAATCCTTTATGTATACGTTTATGCTGCTCAAATGCTTCATAATTAATGGATTTCATATATGCTTCTTCGTCTTCAAAATGCTTAATCGCATGTCCTTTAAAAAATTTAATTCCTTCCTGGCAGGCCCATTGGCTGGTATTCTCCTCTTCTTTGAATGCAAAGAGTTTATTGATAATTTTAAAGAGCCTTTGGTGTTCTTTATCAATGACATCTACGCCAATTCTGTATTCTTCCCGCCACACAAAATGGGTTTCCATCTAAAAGTCCTCCTTTGCTATAGTTGAACGTATAATTTTATTATACGCTCAACTATAGCATCATTGCAATCTTTTTGTTGAAATTATTTGAAGAGCTAAAGAATGAATTTATTGAAATTTTAACTTTAGTGTCCGTTTTTCTTTTTTTCAAACGTTATTATAATAAGAAGTGCCAAAACACCATGGAAGGAGGACTGGTATGAAGCTGTTACCTAAAATTGCCAAAGGAGATCTTTATGCACTGGAGTTATTGTACGAGCAGCAGAAAATCAAAGTTTACCGTTTGATTTTGTCGATCACAGGAGATTCTTTCCTGGCAGAGGATGTTACACAGGAAACATTTTTACGCGTTCAAAACCAGGCGCAGTCTTATCGCAAAGATATAAGTGAGACGGCATGGATTGCAGCCATAGCCCGTAACCTGGCTTATGACAGTCTCAGACGGCGCAGATATGAAACTGTCGGTATGGAGACAATTCCTGATAATGCTTTTACTGTACAAAATGTAGACGAGCAGTCAAATGTTGAATTTCTTGATTTGATAAAAGAATTATCACAGCAGGAAAAAGACGTTATCTGCCTGCGCATTGTGGCAGATCTGTCCTGGAAAGAAATTGGGCAGATAACCGGACAGAGCGCAGATGCCAGCCGTAAACGCTATACGCGTTCCCTGGAAAAACTGCGCAGTCACATGTAATTAAAATGTTATATTAATTTTTGGCAAAGGAGTGTATATGATCAGATTTCATAAATTCAATAGTATAGAAGTAAAGCTGCGGCAAACTGCCGATTTTATGCCGGAACCAACAAAGGGGCTTCCCATATCAGATGCTATGGAGGAAAGACAAAAAGACCGCAGAAATACAGCGCCTCATAAACAACGGCATGTGCCGGACTGGAGAACTGCCGTGATAGTTTTAGTTATTCTGGCGGCAGGCAGTACGACGGTTCTTGCGGCAAGCCCTAAGCTTAGAGCTGCAATAGCACAATTTTTTTCATTTGGCACAGTTGAAGAAATTCCTGTAGACGAACTGGAAGAGGATATGGAGGAACAGACAAAAGGCAGTCTGACACTTATACAGGATGTTACGCTGGATCCGCATTTTTCTGCTGCTTATGCAAGCAGTTCCGAGTCCCTTAGTCTGTTAACAACATCTTCCGGCATGCCGTTGTTTTGTACGCAGTCAGAAAAAGGCGAAACGGTATATTATAGTTTTGCCGGAGGAATTTTAAAAGAGCTTGCACTTGACACCCACCGGCTGACGGCGCTGGTGCAGCCTGATAAGCTGCCGGGCATTATGTCTTACGGAGGTGAGGCCGCGGATTACAGCAATCTGGTGCTTCCTCCTGTGGAGCTCACTATATCCTGGAAACAATACGGGTCAGAGATTCTCATTGATGACCTGGAAAGTACGGAGCGGTTCAGCATCGGAGATATACATGACGGACAATGTTATTTTAAAACTTTAAGAGGACAAAGCGAAATAGTTGAGGTGTGTTTCATTTTAGACGGACAGCTTACCGGATACGAATATCCTTTCCTGCTCAATCTGACAACGGGCGAGGTGTCGGATCCACTGTCAGATATTGATTTTTCTGCATGGCCCTGTATTACGGAACTTTCCATTGACGGCAATCTTCATACGGCCACCGCAATGGCAGGCAGCAGCCATAATGATTTACAGAAAATTACAATTGACTTAATTACGGGGAAGATTACGGCCGCGCCGAAATTTTCCGGCAAAGTACCCGCAGATAATTATATCCTTTCATTTCCCGTAGGCAGCAGAAAACTGTTTTATACTACCGGGACAGAGGAAAGCAGCAGCGGATACATCTATGATGCAGAAACAGAGAAATCCACACTCCTGTTTACGGACACAGCAGCATACTCCATGTGGGGAGAAGTTCCGGTTTCGCGTTATTGGGAAGACATTGGTTATGGATATATCATATATTTTGAAAACGATTCCGTGTCGCTTATTAATCTAAATGAGGGCGGATTAAAAACAAAACTGGAAGGCATTCCTGTGAGCCGCAATGTCAGTTTCTTTATGAATGATGAAAGCACAATACTCAGTATTTCCATTCGGGAGGAGGACTCATTTAATACAGAGAAACTCTGTCTGCTCAACTTAAAGACGATGAAAGCATGGTACTTTGAAAGAAATCTTCCGTCCGAAACAGTGGAATGGACGAATTACTGGAACAGTGAATACGAATATGTTATAGAAGCGCAAAACGAAGTGACCCAAACAAATTATATATATTTATATCAATATACACCATAAAAATAACTTATCACGCAGGTTCAATTAAAATATGAAAAAATTACATGTTCCATTGGTATGGAATTTGCAAATTACAGGAAAAAGAGAGGAGGGGAAGTGCCATATCAGGAAGGAATACATTTTCCGCATTATGCGGGGTATGACATAGAAATATCCTGGCATGTTTGTCGGATTTCCCGAACAGAGCTCAGATGTGCGTCTGGCACAGTATGAAGCAGGCCCGCGCAAACCGAAAGCAGACCTGGCGGCTGCACTGGCACAGGCTCTTGATGTTGCGCCGCAGGCTCTTAACGTACCTGACACTTTGCAGCAGCGGGAAGAAAAACCCTCCGGGGAGCCGGATGATACTTTCATTCGGGCATCTGCGGACAAAACTGACGGGCAGCCAGTAAGTGAAGGAGAAGAGCATTGATTATCAGACAAGAACAATCCAGTGATTATAATACCGTATACCAGACGGTAAAATCTGCTTTTAAAAATGCTGAACATAGCGATGGAAATGAACAGGAACTTGTTGCCGCTTTACGCAGCAGCAAGGCATTTGTTCCGGAATTATCGCTGGTTGCGGTGTGCAATGGCAGCATTGCAGGACATATTCTTTTTACCAAAGCAACTGTAAGCGAAAGAGTCGTGCTTGCACTTGCGCCGCTTTCTGTTTTGCCCGCATATCAACGTCAGGGCATAGGACAGGCATTAATAGCAGAGGGGCATCGAATAGCACGGGAATCAGGCTATGAATATTCCATTGTCCTTGGATATCCACAATACTACGCAAAAGCAGGATACCGCCCTGCAAGCCTATTTGGAATAAAAGCCCCGTTTGAAGTGCCAGATGATAATTTTATGGCAATCAGGTTAAAGCCAGCAGCTGAACAACTTAATGGCATCGTAAAATACGATTCCGCATTTGGAATTATGTGAGAAACAGACATAAATAACGGACACAGTAAAATGAGCGCATAGAAAGAAGAGGGAATTTTGATTATCTTATAGTTTGTAAGGTTTGGTAATCTGCCGTCTTTATTCCCGCCGATACACTAAGCAAAACATATTTCTGTATAGGATGATTTCATATGCAGAGTTCGGCTTAATGCGTTTAAGTGGAGCATACGGGATTCGAACCCGTGGCCTCAACAATGCGAATGTTGCGCGCTCCCAACTGCGCCAATGCCCCAAACAGATAAATGTATTGTATCACATTTCATATAAGATTTCACTATTTTTTTTAGTTTCTTTTAAAAAAATTTTATTATTTGACTGGCCTTTACTCCATATGCATGAGCCTGGAAGACGGAGCCAGACCGATTGAGAATACTCCTGTTTCTGCCGTATTTTTTGATATTTTTATTTCCAATTCCAGGCGTTCATGTTATACTGAGAAAAATGCTGGGATGTGTTTTGGCAGCATCGGAAAATGAAAGGAGAATGGGTATGCCGGCAAAAGAAGTATTAGAGCGTGTATATGGGGAAAGTGAAAAAAGCGGAGAAAGATTTCAGTATTTGGCAGAGCGTTTTGCAGAAAATTTTGGAGATGCGAAAGCAGAGTTTTTTACATCTCCGGGAAGAACCGAGATGATTGGAAATCATACAGACCACAACGGCGGTAAAATTGTGGCTGCAAGTATCAGTCTGGATACGATTGGAGCGGCTGCGCCGAACAATACAGGAAATGTCCGTATCCGCAGCGAGGGGTATGATTTGATTGATGTAGAAATTGCATCTGCTTCTTCCGTAGAGAAAAAATCGGGGACAAGGGCGCTGATTGCAGGAATGATAGAAGCAATTGGCAGGTTTGGATATGCAATAGAGGGATTTGATGCTTATGTGACGACGGAAGTAATTGCAGCGGCAGGCGTCAGTTCGTCGGCATCATTTGAAATGCTTTTTTGCGCCATGGTAAATTCATTGTTTAACGATAATAAGATACCGCTTGGCGATTGCGCGAGAATCGGGCAGTATGCAGAAAATAATTTCTGGATGAAGTCTTCCGGACTTATGGACCAGATGGCGTGCGCAGCAGGCGGAGCAATTCTTCTGGATTTTGCGAATGATATTAAATGTGAGAAAATCAATGTATCTTTTGATGCACTGGGATACGATATGGTGATTGTTAACACAGGAAAAGGCCATGGGGATTTAAGCGAAGAATATTCTGCAGTTCCCGCAGAGATGTTTCAGGTGGCAGAAGCGCTTGGCGTTAAGCGGCTTTGTGAAAGTTCTCTGGAAGAGTTTTTAAAGAAAATGCCGGAAATTACAACCGTGATCAATAACGACCGCGCCATTATGCGGGCCCTTCATTTCTTTGAGGAGAACAGAAGGGTAGAAGAAGCGGCGGAGGCATTGGCAAAGGGCGACGGCAAAGCAGTTTTAAGCCTGTTGACGCAGTCCGGCAATTCCTCCTGGAAATGGCTGCAGAACTGTATGTCAAAGTCAAATGAAAAAGATCAGAAAGTTGCGCTTACACTGGCTTTGACAGAACTGTATCTTGATAAAATTAAGGATGGCTGCTGCAGGATACACGGCGGCGGTTTTGCAGGCGTTATTCTTGCAGTTGTGCCAAAAGATAAAACAGACGGCTATGTTGATTACATTTCCGGTTTTGTGGGAAGAGAAAATGTATATCCCATGCAGATCAGACAGACCGGAGCAGTAAGTCTGGGATATTAATAAATATAAGGGGCAGGAGGCAGTCCTGCCCTTTTACTTTAAAGAAGAACAAAAAATCTGGCGCCTCCGCCCGGCGTATCTGTTATCATAATTTTTCCGTTATGGGCATCTACAATTTCTTTTGCGATGCTAAGTCCCAGTCCGAAATGATTTTTGGCGGAACGGGATTTGTCTGTACGGTAAAACCGGTCAAAAATATGAGGTTTATCTTCATCTGAAATGCCGGTGCCGTTATCTTCTACCATAATCCAGAACAGAGACTTGCTGTAAGAGAGAGAAAGTTTTACATAACATCCCGAAGCTCCGTAGTTTAGTGCGTTTGAAATCAGAATGCCCACAACCTGCCGGATACGCTCTCCGTCACAGTTGCAGGACGGAACATTTTTTTCCGGAAGTTTAATGTGCAGCGTTATATCATGCTCTTTCGCAAGGGGCAGAAAAGATTCGAACGTATTGAGCAGCAGCGTATCTAATTCTGTCGGCTGTTTATTTAAAAGGAGCCGTCCCGTATCGGAACGGTTCAGCAGTAAAAGGTCGTCTGTCAGGGTAGACAGGCGCAGAGATTCCTCTTCAATAATTTGGAAAAAGTGGTCTTTTTTGGCGCCGTCTGCCGCTCTGGCTGCAGAAACAGCAGAACAGATGACGGCAACCGGTGTTCTGAGTTCATGGGAAGCAGCGGCAACAAAGGCTGTTTGTTTCTGTCTTGATTCAATAATTGGTGCAATTAGTTTTCCCGTAAAATAATAAGAAAAGAGAAGCAGAATCAATATCCCTGAAATATTTAAAAGCAGAAAACGTATCCGCTGCCTTTTCAACTGCTCCATAAATGATTTTTTGGAAGCAAGAATCAGGGCAGTTAAAATGCCGTTGTTTTTACGGATATTTACAATGGAAGCGAGGTAAGCCCCGTTTGCTTTGGAGGTCCAGGAAAATTCTGCGTGGGAAGCCAGGTAACTGGAACCGCTTTTTAAATTCGTATATTTTTTCTGTGCATATGCAGCTGCTTCATCGGTCAGGGCAATTTCTTCATCGGAAAGGACAGTCCTGTTGTAGGAAATCGGGATGCCGTTGTCATATAAAGCCAGAAGAAATCCCTGTTCGGAAGATGTTTTGGAAAGCCATTCCCAGCTTAGCGTGTTTTGCTGCTCCAAACTTGAAATAAAAGAATTTACCTTGGAATTAAAGGTAAGGGAATGATTCTGGCCAAGTTCTTTTTCCGACATATACAGATAACTTACGGACATGATAATTAAAATAGCGCCTGCAATTCCGGTGAATAAACAGGTCAGACGCCGGTGCAGTTTTTTATACATGGGACGTATCCTCCAGATGATAGCCGATTCCACGGACTGTTTTTATGCAGACATGCCGGCTTACGGATTTTAAACGGCGGCGCACGAAATGCATATAATTGTCAAGATTTCCTTCTTCCACATCGGTATCAAGTCCCCAGACTTTCGAAAGCAGAGTAGCGCGGGGAAGTGTCTGAGTGGGATTCTGCAGAAAAATTTCCAGCAGCGCGCCCTCTTTTCTGGAAAGCGTACAGCTTCCCAGAGGCCCCGAAAGCTGATTGGAGAGCGGTATATAGGCGAGGTCGCCGAAAGAAAGTGCGTCGGCATCCTGCCATGTCCTCGGCCTGCGGTTGATGCTGCGGATGCGGGCAAGCAGTTCTTCAAAAGCAAACGGTTTGACAAGATAATCATCTGCACCGGAATCCAAGCCGGTAATTTTATCATTCAATTCCCCCAGGGCGGTCAGAAGAATAACAGGAGTTTCATTTCCACGGGCACGGATTTTTTTCAGAAGGGAGACGCCGTCAATTGCAGGAAGCATCCGGTCTAATAAAATCAGGTCGTGGATATTTTCTTCCATATAGTACAGCGCATCTTCGCCATTGTCGCAGGTATCTATGGTAAAACCGGCGTTTTCCAGCTGGAAAGACAGCGTTTCCAGAAGGTTTTTGTCATCTTCTACAAGAAGTATTCGCATAAGGGCCTCCTTTTTGGTTGTTTATGGATTTTATTTTAACACGGAAAACTTTATTTAACCTCTAAAATTTTAGAGACAAATTAAAGGTTCGTCTGGTAAGTTGTTGGGCAGATAAAAATTCAAGGAGGTTTAAGTTGCCATGAAAAAATGGAATAAAATACGAAAGCTGTCACTGCTTCTGGCGGGACTAATGGTGATTGGAACAGGCTGTGGAAACAATGCGGACGACATGCCCGAGGGAGGCACGGAGAGTCCGTCTTCCGGACAGGAAAGAGATGACGGACAGAATACGGCAAAAGGAAGATATATGGAAACGCTGAAAAATACGCCGGAAGGATTAAATACGATTGAAGATATGGTAAGGCTTTCGGACGGAAGCGTGGCATTGATTAATCCGGATACAGGGAGCCTTCTCATTTCGAAAGATAACGGAGACGCCTGGGAAGAAAAAGAACTTCCGGCGCTTGCCGAAAAGATAAATCTGGAAGAAATAGAGATTACAAGCAATTCAGTCGCTCCTGACGGAGCTGTTTTTTTCTCCTATGTAGACTGGAACCAGCCGGCAGAAAACGGAGTCGATGAAAAGTATGTTTATATTGACAAAGACGGCAATGCTTCGGAAATTGAGCTGACGGAACCCTCGGGAGACAGATTTTATCTTTCCTGGGCGGCGTTTACCGGAGAGAGGACGCTTGCGGCTTTGATGAACGGAGGATATGCGTACACAATTGATCTGGATTCGCGCATGATGAATAAAATCAGTGCAAGCGAGGACGGGTATGAAGAGATATTCCTGGCGGGAGATTATCTTATGACGGCGGAATGGGTTTATCAGCTTTCAGCAGGAAATATTGCAGAAGATGCGGAGTTTCGTGATTTTATCAAACAGGAGAGTCCGCAGGGGCGGCATATGGCAGTCTGTTTTAACAGCGCGGAAAATACGGTGTATTCCGCATCAAAAAGCGGACTTTACAGCCATGTGCTCGGCGGCAGTTCTATGGAAAAGCTTTTGGACGGCGGGCTGTGCAGCCTGGGTGATCCGACCAAAACAGCATCGGCAATTTTGCAGAACGAAGACGGCAGCTTTTTAATTGGATATGAAGACGGCGAAATTGATCTTTATACGTATGACGCTGCGGCTCCGGCTGTACCGGCACAGCAGATCAGCATTTTCAGCATGGAGCAGAATCTATCAGTCAGCCGGGCAGTAAGTAATTTCCGGAAAAGACATCCGGATGTGTATGTAAAGCAGGAAGTCGGGCTGTCCGGAGATTACGGCGTAACGAAAGAAGATGCCATCCGGAATTTAAATACCAGACTTTTGTCCGGAGAAGGACCGGATATTATACTTTTGGATGATATGCCGTTAAATTCTTATATTGAAAAAAATATGCTGTCTGATCTGAAAGATACGATCGGTGAACTGGAAAAAGAAAATAATTATTTTTCCGATATACTGCATGCTTATGAAAACGAAGACGGTTTGTATGCTGTTCCGATTCGCTTTCGGGTGCCTGTCATTCTCGGGGACAAAGAGGCGGTAAGCGGCGTTTCGGATGCGGCTTCTCTGACGGCAGCCGTGAAGAAAGCAAGGGAAAAATCACCGTATTCCACAACGGTGCTTGGAGCATATAAGCCGGAAGAATTGTTAAAGCAGATGTATATGATGCTGGCTGCTTCTGAATTTGTAAAAGACGGTGAAATTGATGAAGCGGCGCTGAAAGATTTTTTGACGCAGGCAAAAGAGATTTATGAAGAAGAACAGAAAAACATTACGTCGAAAGATATGCAGAGTTATGAGAATACGATGCAGTGGCAGGAAGAAAACGGAATGGGAAAGGAAGAGGGAAATTTCCCGATTGACAGCACGGATGTATATCAGATGCTGATTAAAGGCCAGCTGCTTGTTATAGGAACAATCAGCAGTGTCGAAGACCTGGA
Source organism: uncultured Lachnospiraceae bacterium (assembly GCA_948468325.1). Lineage (GTDB taxonomy): Bacteria > Bacillota > Clostridia > Lachnospirales > Lachnospiraceae > Roseburia_B. The sequence continues at coordinate 17,476 of CAOKHR010000003.1, forward strand.
ATTTAGCGTTGGTATGCTGGAGCATGAAAGTCTTCCCAATATGGCATATAACGTATTAAGTGGACAAAAGACGTTTTCTCCGGAGGGAATCTGCGGCATCAGCGCAAAATCGGAAGAAACGGAGCTTTCTCTTGAATTTTTAAAGGAACTGCTTGAAATGGAGACACAGAAAGCGGATCTTGCTGACGGGCTTCCGGTGAATGCAGATGCATTTGCAAAATTCTTTGAAAATCCAAATCCCAATGATACTTCTGTTATAGGATTTGTTGCTTCTGTCACAGGAGATGACGGAGAAACAGATCAAAAGGTGGAGTTTACCGCAGAGTGGCCGAAAGAAAGCGATGTGGCTGACTTAAAAACAAAGATTGAAGAGCTGAAAACGCCGGGATTGTCGGATGACGTTATTCGCAGTGCAATATTGGAAAGCGGTGCGAAAGTTCTTTCGGGAGATGTTTCCGTTGATGAAGGATGTGGTGAAATTGTCCAGAAAGTGGACCTCTATCTGGCGGAGTAGAGCATGGTTTTTACTGCCAGGTTTAATTGGAGTCGGTGTATTTGCACTGCTGCCGTTTGTGGATGTTCTGATTCGTTCTTTTTCAAACGGATTTGGAAATTATAAAACGGTTTTTGGCAATGGGGCATTTCAGCTGGCCGTTTTTAATACATTGCGTTTTGCAGGCATCGGGATTCCGCTGCTTTTAGCCAGTTCCTTTTTTGTGGCTCTTGGGATTTACAAAAGCAAATGGATGCGGTTTTTAAAATCCATCTATTTGCTGCCCATGGCAGTTCCTACGGCAGTTCTGGTTTTAATCTGGAAAGCTTTTTTTCATAAAGCGGGACTTTTTAACCAGCTTCTTTCTGTTTTTGGCATACAGCCGTTAGACTGGCTGGGAAGCAAAGCGGCGTTCTGGGTGCTTATTATCAGCTATATCTGGAAAAATTTAGGGTATACGGTTGTGCTCTGGATTGCGGGAATGATGTCAGTTTCGGAGAGCCTGACGGAAGCGGCACGGGTAGACGGCGCAACGGAGCGGCAATGCATTATTTATATTGTAATGCCGCAGCTTCGTCCGGTGTTTTATACGATTACGATGCTGTCGTTTTTAAATTCGTTTAAAGTGTTTCGGGAGGCATATCTGGTGGCAGGGTCGTATCCGCAGAAAAGTATGTATCTTTTGCAGCATTTGTTTAACAATTGGTTTACGAATCTTGAAATTGACAAGATGGCGGCGGCAGCCGTTCTGCTGGCAGTATTTTTTGCAGTATGTTCACTGGGGCTGCAGAAATTGTGGGAAAGGTGATAGCTGAATGAGGATGAAGATTTTTCGGATATTTTTGTTTATAGTCGGAATACTAATCTGCCTTCCGGTGCTGGCCGTTGTGCTGGGGGCATTTAAGAGCAGCAGGGAGCTTTTGGATGCGCTGGGAGCTGTCATAGGAGTAACCGGAGGAAAGGTAAACTGGCATTTGCTGCCGCTTTACCCGACGGGAAAACATTTGGTCAATCTGCTGTTTTATACACCGGAATTTTTTACGGTGTTCTGGAATTCGGTGAAAATTGCAGGATGTATTCTGGCCGGACAGATGTTTGTGGCGATTCCGGCAGCATGGGCTTTTGCGAAGTTTTCATTTCGCGGGCGGCGGGCTTTGTATATATCATATGTAATATTGATGATGATGCCTTTTAGTGTGATGATGCTGCCGTCGTATCTGGTGTTAAACGGAATGAAGCTTATGGATACGCATCTTGCAGTAATTCTGCCGGCAGTGTTTTCGACGTTTCCTGTTTTTCTGATGTACCGGAGCTTTTGCGCCGTACCCAGAGAATTGTATGAAGCGGCAAAAATTGACGGCGCAGGAGAATGGCAGATACTTTTTCGAATCGGGATTCCGCTTGGATCTCCCGGAATTTTATCAGCGCTTGTGCTGGGGTTTTTAGAGTACTGGAATATGGTAGAACAGCCGCTGGCATTTTTGAAGGACCCGTCACTCTGGCCGCTGTCGCTGTATCTTCCGGAAATCGACCCTGCGCATGCAGGGATGGCGTTTGCGGCTTCTTTGATTACACTGATTCCGGCAATATTCGTATTTTTCATGGGTCAGGATTATTTGGAGCAGGGAATTGCTGCTTCGGGAATGAAGGAGTAGTGAAGATGAAAAAACAAAAAGAACGGGCGGTCAGATATTTTGCTGTTTTTCTGGTATTTATGCTGATTTGTACAATTGTGTCAAGAGGCATATATGCCTGGCAGATGCCGCAGGTTACGCTGGGGACAATAGACGCCAATACGCTGACACGCACGATAGAGGCAGACGGAACCATACTGACAAAAGAAGAAGTGCCGGTTGTTACAGGGGCCGGATTTCTGGTGGAAAAAGTATGTGTGGTGGAAGGGCAGAAAGTGGAAAAGGGAGACGTTCTCTTTCAGGTTGAACGGTCAGATTTGGAAAAACTTTTGCAGCAGGCGGATATGCAGATTCAGGCTGAAGAGAAAAAGCTTGCAGAATTAAATGCCAGCGGCAATTCTGCAATAAACAGGGCCAGTCAGGATTTAAAAGACGCCGCGGCTTCTGCGGATGGCGATGTTGCACGGGCACAGGAGGCATATCAGGCGGCTGCAGCTCTGCGGGACAGCGCGCCTTCCGAAGAAGAATATAAACAGAAAGCATATAAACAGGATGCGGAATATCAGAGTCTCTATAAGGCATCCCAGAAAAAGAATGCCACCAAGAAGGAAAAAGAGGCGTTTCGTTCTTATAAAGAGAGTCTGGATGCAAGGCTTTCGGAGAGCTATGCACAGGAGAAACAGGCATTAAACGATGCCGTATCAGAAAAGGAGCAGGCGCTTAGAGAGGCAGATAAAAGCCGCAGCGATTCTGTTAAACAAGCCCAAAGGACTTTGGAAGATGCAAAAACGGGAGACGGCGGGGCAAAGCTTGAGCAGCAGAATCAGATTCAGCTGTTAAAGGAAAATAGAAGCGGAATGCTCACATTAAAACAGTCGGAAGGAAAAGTCGTATGCAGCATGTCCGGATATGTCAGCCGGATTTTAGTTCAGGCGGGAGAGCGCACCGGAGACGCCTCAGCAATGGTTCTAAGTAATGCAGACGGTGAAAAACTGTTTCAGGCCGTACTGCCGGGTGAGGAAAAATCTTATGTGACGCCGAATGACAAGATGAATATTTCTTTTTCGGGCAGTGCAGAACAACTTTTTGGTATTCCAATCGAAGCAGTGGGAGAACTGGCTGACGGAAGCTGTCAGGTGACAGGACGGCTTTTGAATACAACTGCCCAGATCGGCGAAACGGGAAAAATGGAGATTGATAAAGAAATCGGGAGATATTCCTGCACCATTCCGCTGTCGGCGCTGCATTCTCAGGATAATTCGGATTATGTGTGGATTGTAGAAGAAAAGCAGACAATTCTTGGCACGGAGCTTACGGCCAGAAAACAGAAAGTAAAGGTCATAGACAGAGACGAAAGTTATGCGGCTCTTGAGGAGGGTTCGCTTACCGAAGATGAAAAATTTATTGTGGAGTCCGATAAGGAGATCAAAGACAAAGCGAGAGTGAGGCTGACGGAAGAATAAAAGGTGCCGGACGGCACTTTTTTTCTTTTATATTTTTTATAACGCAGGAAAATTGATTTTTTACAGAAAAAGCAATATAATGATTGGTAAAAGAACAAAATGGTCAGGAATGCAAAATAATTTGAGGAGGCAGGAATGAAATACGGCTGTTTAATGAAAAGGGGAGTAAGTGTGCTGCTGGCGGCGGCAGTAGCTGTTACGGCACTGCCGGTTACAGATATTTCGGCAAAAGAAGTACCCAAAGACGGATTTTCGGTGCAGGTTTCCAATGAAAAACCGCAGGAAACCGGAGAGGAAGAGGTGCCGTTTTACAGGCTGGTAAAGAAAGGCGGGGCATCGAAGTCCGGTTATCAGGAAATGGTATGGGTGGACGAAAACGGCAATGAGGCAGAAGGAGAGTCTTCATACGAAGATACCGGTTCCATAGCGATGTATAGTCTTAGAGAAACGTTTCCTTCCAGCTACAATATGGCGGATTTGGGAGAGCTTCCGGCAGTCAGAAATCAGGGAAAATGGGGTACGTGCTGGGCGCATGCCGCGATTAGTTCCATAGAGTCCAATATGATTAAAAAAGGATTGGCGGACGTTTCCGAGGCAGATTATTCAGAACGTCATCTCTCCTATTTTGCACATAGAAGAGATGTGGCGATGGGTGACGGAGAGGACAGTTATGACGAGACTTACAAATGGTACGGCGGAGGCAATTATCACAATGCGATAAATCTGCTTTCGGGCTGGTGCGGCGCCGCTGCAGAGAGTGAATTCCCTTATGTGTCTTATGGAGATATGCCGGATTTAGAAGAAAGCCAGAGAAGATCTTCCGTCAGCCATCTGACAGATGCCAGCATTTTAAGTACAGCGGAGGATGTAAAACGTGCAGTAACGGAGAACGGTGCAGTCATGTGTTCGTTTTATTCGGGTGACGGAACATTTAATACGGCGCAGGTAAACGTATATCATGCGGAAGAGCATTCAACAGATCATGCAGTAAGCATTGTCGGATGGGATGATGATTATTCCAGAACAAATTTTAATGATAGTGGCAGAATTCCTGCAGAAAACGGCGCATGGTTCTGCAGAAACAGCTGGGGCGCAGACTGGGCAGAGGACGGATATTTCTGGATTTCTTACGAAGATAAGACACTTAGTGCTTTCTGCAGTTTTGAAGCAGAAAAAGCGGATAATTATGATAACATTTATCAGTATAACGGAGCAGGAGGAAATCTTTATGTAGGATGTGCGAAAACAGCAAATATGTTTTGTACAGATTCTGCAGAAGAGCTTAAGGCAGTATCCGTCTATGTCTATAAAAATTATGACTATGTGATTGAAGTGTACGTAGAAGACGGGGAAAGTATGGGTGTTCCTTCGGATGGGACGCTGGTATATTCCGGGAAAGGAACGTTAGAGTATCCCGGATACCATGTAATTCCGCTGGAGAGAAGCATACTTCTTGGCAGCGGCATGAAGTATGCCGTGGCAGTGCAGCTGATTGCAAAAGAAGGAGATACGGCTTTTTCTTATATGGAAACGAATGAGAATTATTCAGCCGGACGGGGGCAGTCTTTTATATATGCAAATGAATGGATTGATACGGCTGATTATACAGGGCTTAAAGATATTGAAGTCAAGAATACGTGTATTAACGCGTTTACAGACAATGTCCAATCCGTAAATAAAGCACGGCTTTTGCAGGCGATTGAGGAAGCGGAAAATGAAAATCTGCAGGAGTCTGATTATACGGCTGCGACATGGGCTGATTATGCCAATGCACGGGAGAATGCACAGACGGTATACCAGTCTTCCGATCCCGGTGAACGTGAAATTTTAAAAGCGGTTACAAAGCTTGCATATGCGAGAAATGCACTTAAGGAAGCAATTGTTTTGATTACAGATGAAATAGAGTTCGAATCATTTATGACGGATGTGTTATCCGGTAATGATTATAAGGATCAGACAGTGCGGCTTCTTTCTGATTTGGATATGACAGGAATCCATCACACTGCGGCGGGAGATGCGGACAGGACATTCCAGGGAACCTTTGACGGCGAGAACCATTCAATTACAAATGTATCATATCAGTATGTCCGTTTTTACGGAGGCCTGTTTGGACATATTGGAGAGAGCGGAACAGTAAAAAATATAAATGTTTCGTATGACCAGTTTGAGGCGAGGGGCAGTTATTCAGGCGGAATCGCAGGAAAAAATCAGGGAACGGTAAGCAATTGTAAAGTTACAGGAGAAGATTTGCAGTTTAAAGCAGTCTGGACAGGAGGAATTGTCGGAATGAATGAAGGCACTGTACGGGACTGCCAGGCAGCAGGAAATTTTTCTTTCGACTGTAACGGAGGAACAGTCGGCGGAATCGTGGGATATAATACAGGGACAATTGAAACATCTTTTGCAGACGGCAGCGTCCGGTTTTTGAATCAGACAGATCCGGAACAGCATTATGCGGGCGGAATCGCAGGATTCAACCAGGGCATGATTTTAAAATGCTTTACGCGGGGTGAAATTACTTCCGACAGTGCGGCGGCGGTCGGCGGAATTGTAGGATACAGTGATGCGAATTCTGTGGTGAGCCTGTGTTACAATCTGGCATCTGTCGGCGGAGAACCGGCAGAAGAGGTGAGAACCGCAGGTATTGGCGTGTGTCTGTATGGAAATACAGACGGCTGCTATAATTATGGAAGCATCAGCCGGAGCGGAAGCGGTATTTATGGCGCAATATACTGTTTTAAAGGGTATGGAACAGTTGCAAACTGTTATTATTTAGATACGAGCAGTGAAAAAGGAGGATATACGCCTGACTTTTCGGAAGGCAAGCGGACAGAGGCTGATTTTGCGTCTGCAAAAACGGCATATGATCTGAACAGTAACGGAGGAACGGGAGAAAACACCGGTATATGGTCGCAGTCACAGGAAGAGCATGTTCCCATTTTGGCAGACAGTAAACATCGGGCAGTAATCAGGGTGACAGTAAGACAGAGTGAAAGCAGCAGGTTCCAGGCATCTTTAAACGGTGTGGTAAACGGCGTGTTTTATGCAAGGGCAGGCGGTACTGTAAAACTTTTGCCTGAAAGTGCAGCGGATGAACCGGGATATACCCTGGCAGCCCGCGTGGAAGGGCTTACCTGTCTGGAAGAAGAGGAAAATACATATATACTGCCGGATACAGATGTACAGGCGGTCATAGACTGTCAGAAAGAGCTTATAAATTACAGCATTATTTATCATCCTGACCGAGGAACGGGAGCGGGACAGAAAACGTATAACGTGGAGTCGGAAGTAGAGCTTTTTACCCCGGTCAGAGAGGGCGCGGAATTTTTGGGATGGTATGACAATGAAGCGCTGCAGGGAGAGCCTGTTGAAAAAATTCCGGAAGGAAGCACAGGAAATAAAGAGTTTTGGGCAAAGTGGTACCGTGAGGGATATGAAGTATTCTTTCCGGAAAAAAGCGGATATGAAATAAAATCCTGCGATGGATATGTGAATGGAAAAATACAGGATGGAGATTCATATTTGTTTACGGCAGCAGCCCAGACGGGTTATGACATATCAAATCTGGTCATCCGGTATGGAGATACGCAGTTAACATCTGCAGACGGCGTATATCGGATTGACAATATTATGTCTGATATTGACAATATTTCTGTTTCGGGAATCAAACTGAAAACAGGAAATTATACCGCGGAAAGTTACAACGGTTATGTAGGAGAGACGTGTACGATTCGTCCGTCCGCGCCTGCAACCGGTATCAGGCTGGAGGCCGAATCTGAATTTTCAGACAGCATTACGGTGGATACAGACAATGATGTTACAATTGTCACCTGTGATGACGATGGAAATATAAGCGATGCGGAGAGGATTTTGTTTGAGAAGGATCTGACGGCGCCTGATATTGCCTCTGTAGAAGTACTGCCGGAAAACAGCGGAGATCATTTTGCGGGAGTTTATATTACTGTCAGTGCAGACGATGCAGAAAGCGGCGTATCAGAATATTCATTTGACAATGGAGGGAGCTGGCAGGAAGAAAACAGATATTATGTAATGTGCGCGGAAGAGGAAAGAATTTTTGGGCAGACGGTTCTCGTGCGCGATTATGTCGGGAATACGGCAGTGTATGACGGAGAAATTATGATTCCCGCATTTGTAAAATATAATACTTCTGTAAAACTTTTTGCGGATAAGCCAGGTTATCTGCCCGGAGAGGATATTGTACTGAGGGCTGATGTTACGTTTGAGGAAATGGAAGATGCAGAAAGCTATGGGAACGTGCATTTTCTTTCATCCGGCGGAGAAGTGCTGCAGTCTGCACAGGTGTGGCCGATTAGTGATACAGTCGGAAGAGCGCAGATAATTATTTCGGGCGGCACAGTCAGCGGACAGAGAGAGGCGGTATTTTATGCAGCATATGACGGAACGGCGACAATTTATCAGGACAGTGAATCAGAGGAATGCCGTGTCTGGCTTGCAAGCGCAAGAATTAAAAATCCTGTTTTTGCAGATATTGAAGTGGAGCAGGGTACGCAGACGGCTGCAGGGGCGGCTGATCTTGGAAGCGGGATTCTTCCGGTATCCGGAACGGTAATGGCAGGCGGTATGCGGATTCCTTACCGGATTGCATGGAATCCTTCCGTAGTTTTAGATCTGACAAAAGAAGGCAGTTCTGCTGTATTTACAGGAACGATAACGTATGAAAATGTACCGGTTCAGATACTGCTTCCGGAAACGTCAGAAGTGAGCAGAAAAGTTACGGTGAAAAAATCAGGGGCAGGTTATTTAAATCCAATCGAGCAGGAAAAGGCATTCAAAAACGGAGCAGCAGAAGAGACAGGACCGGCAATTTATCAGGTAATTGATGCAAAGAAAAGGACGGCAGTACTCCTTAAAGTGAAAAATAAGAATATAACGGCGCTTAATGTTCCGGCGGAAGTGAAAATCTGCGGTGAGACATGTAAGGTAGTCCAAATCGGAAAGAAAGCGGCTAAAGGCTGCAAAAACCTGAAAAAGGTAATTCTCGGAAAGAATGTTGTGACGATTGGGGAGCAGGCATTTTATAACTGTAAAAAACTGAAAACGGTTCAGATGAAAGGGAAAGCGATAAAAACCGTCAAAAAGAAGGCATTTAAGAATACGGCGGCGAAGATTACCGTCCGTGCAAAGAAGCTGAATAAAAAGCAGAAAGCGGCGCTTTTACGGAAATTAAAGACAGCGGGAATCAGTAAGAAAGCAAAGGTGAAGTAAGAGGGGAATGCGAATCTTTGCGAAAAGATACAGTCAGGCAGAAGTCGTTCAAGACCAGCCTGGCTGTTATTTTTTGTTAGAACAAAAATATTTTGTTAATTCATGAAAAAATATTGTAAATAAAGGAATTTTTTTATATAATCAAAGTGTGGTGGGAAACATGGAAGGTGTGAGAAAAAGAAAGGAGAATATACGATTGCAATTTTGACGACGAAGATATATCATGTGCGTGTACGTTCGTGGAAAAATGGATAGTGAAGTGAAAGGTCGCGCAAATGTTCGGTAAAAATAAAGGAATATAATAGAATAAAAAAGACTGGGAGTCTCTGTATCCCAGTCTTTTTCCGTGCCTGTTTATCTGCTTTTTCCAAAGCCGCTTATAAAATGTAAAAAAAAGAATTATACACTTGATTTTAACTTGCCAAAGGGTGTAAATTATTGTGGGAGTGTGAGGAATATGTATGTAGTATTTTTTGTATTATGGATTCTTTTGAACGGGCAGTTTACATGGGAGATTGCCGGTTTCGGAATCGTCATCGCGGGTGTTCTATACGCATTTGTCTGCAGGTTTTTAGGCTATTCCGTTGAAAAAGATAAGCTGCTGTTCCATAAACTGCCGTATATCTTGGCCTATATTCTGATTTTAATATGGGAAATTATAAAGGCTAATATGGATACGATACGGCTGGGACTCAGCTATCGGAATGAAACGGATCCTGTAATCGTGAGATTTCGGACAGATTTAAAGTCAAAAACGGCAAGAGTAGTTCTGGCAAATTCGATTACATTGACACCGGGAACGATTACAATTGCTTTAGAGGGAAATGAACTAATCGTACACGCACTGGATGCGGAGCTGATTGAAGGAATTGATGAAAGCGTATTTGTCCGTATGCTTCGAAAAATGGAAGCGATGGATGAACAAATCCTGAAGAAAGGGAGGAAAGCGTCATGAATAGTGGAATTGCATCATTGGAACAGGCTTACCATATTTTATTTGTAGTATTTTTGGTTATCCTGGCAATTTTGTTTTTTGCCTGTCTGATCCGTGCAGTGATTGGGCCGCGTATGGCGGATCGGATAGTTGCGGTCAATATGATGGGGACAATGGTCATGGTGGCGATTGCAATTCTGGCAGTTATGCTGCAGGAAGGTTATCTGGTAGACATCTGTCTGATTTATGCAATGATCAGCTTTCTGGCAGTCATTATACTGACGAAAGTATATATGGGTGTGTCCATGGAATGGAAGCGTAAGGAGGGTGAGAAAATTGACAGCTATTGAATGGATTCGTTTTTTTACAGCGGCGTCATTCCTGTTGTTTGGCATGGCGATTTTTTTCCTGGAAGTGTTTAGTACGTACCGCTTTAAATATGTTTTAAACCGCATGCAGATTGCGGCAACCGGAGATACTCTTGGAATTGGCCTGTGTCTGGTGGGACTTATGATTGCGAACGGCTGGAACTGGACGACGGCGAAACTTGCGCTGGTAATGGTATTTCTCTGGTGCGCATCTCCTGTTTCATCTCATATGATTTCCCGTCTGCAGATGTTTACCGATAAGAGGATACTGGATCACTGCCGCATAATTATGATTCGAAATAAAAAAAAGGACAAAGGAGGAAAATAGGATCATGGAAGTTTTTAATATGATCTTGCTGGGATTTTTGGTTGTCTGTGCCGTTTCGGTTAGTTTTTCCAAAAATCTTTTAAATTCCATTTTAATCTTCATGTCCTACAGCCTGATTATGTCCATCATCTGGATTCTTCTGGAATCTCCGGATCTGGCAATTACAGAGGCGGCTGTGGGCGCCGGAGTGACGAGTATTTTATTTTTCATTACCTTAAAAAAGATTCATGCGCTGCGGCAGGAGCCGAAAGAGGAGGAAAAAGATGAGCCATATCAGAAAACAGAGTGATTATGAAAAAACATTTGCATTCCGCTTCTTCCGATGGCTTGGCGGTGAAAAGGATACTTTTGTGGGCAATATGGAAATGCAGCCGCAGAAAGAATATATAGAAGAAGAGGCGACGATTGAGGAACGCATGAAAGACAGGCAGCAGGTGATTGCAGAGGTTTATGACAGCAGCCACAACAAAGAACTGCGTTTTTTCAACGGGCTTTACAAGTGCTTTAGTATTATTTTCTGTATTGCCATTGTATTTCTTCTGGTGGTTACCGTTTCTTATCTGCCGTCTGTCGGCGGAGCGGATAAGCCGACAAATAACCAGGTTCCGGAAACTTACATTACGGACGGACTTAAAGATACGGGCGCAGTCAATGTCGTAACGGGAATGATTTTATCTTACCGTGCATTTGATACGTTTGGAGAGACAAATGTTTTGTTTATTGCAACCTGCTGTGTAATGATTATGCTGATGGTAGATGAGGATAAGATCAGGGAAAATAAAGAGTCGAACGACAGAACATTTGAGCCGAAAAATGACGTGATTTTACAGATTGTGGCAAATCTGCTTGTACCAATGATATTTTTATTCGGAATTTACATTATTTTAAACGGACATCTTTCACCGGGCGGCGGGTTTTCCGGAGGAGCTATGATTGGCGCCGGAATGATTTTGTATGTGGCGGCATTCGGTTTTGATAAAATGGGCAGATTTTTTAATGAAAAAGTGTATAAATGTGTGAAGGTTACAGCGTTAATCTGTTATGGCTGTATTGTTACTTATTATTTTCTGACAGGCGCAAACGGACTCCCCTGCCTGATTCCGTTAGGAGAGCCAGGAAAAATTTTAAGCGGAGGCATTACGCTGCCGATTAATATTTTTGTCGGTTCCGAGGTGGCCTGTACGATGTATGCGTTTTATGCATTGTTTCGAAGAGGAGGACTGTAATGGGAGAGCATTTACTGGCAAATTATGCAGAAGTCGTAGCAGTAGCTTTGTTTGGTATCGGGTTTACGAATCTGCTTCTGCAAAAAAATATGATAAAAAAAATTATCGGGTTAAATATTATGGACACGGCTGTCTATCTGTTCCTTGCCGAAAAAGGATATATTGAAGGGCATATTGCGCCGATTATTGTAAACGGTGATTTTAGTCCGGATACATATATCAATCCTGTACCGAGCGGGCTGGTGCTGACCGGAATTGTAGTATCTGTTTCTGTTACGGCTTTGATGCTGTCGCTTACCATCCGGCTTTACCGCAGATACCATACGCTTGATTTAGATGAGATTACAATGAGATTGAAGAAGGAAGGTCTGTAAATGGAAATAATAAGAAATTTTCCCTGCCTTTCTATTCTGCTGGCAATGTTTTCGGCGATTATCAGCTCGGCGTTAAAGGGCAGAGGCGCAAAGATATTAAATACATTTGTGGTAACGGCAGTTGGGATTTTATCTGCCTGTACGCTGTATTTGACTGTTGTGACAGGGAAAAGTTATGTATATGTGATGGGACATTTTCCGGCTCCTTTCGGAAATGAAATACGTTTCGGCTCCTTAGAAGCAGGAATGGCGCTTTTCTTTTGTGTGATTATGCTGTTTTCTTTAAACGGCGGACGGGAGAAAATCCGCATGGAAATTGATCCGGGCAAAGAGAATCTTTACTATATTATGGTTGATCTGCTCTTAAGTTCCCTTTTGGCGTTAGTGTATACCAACGACCTGTTTACGGCGTATGTATTTGTAGAGATCAATACGATTGCAGCCTGCGGACTGATTATGATTATGGAAAGCGGACGTGCAATTGAGGCGGCGACAAGGTATATGATTATGAGCCTTTTGGGCTCCGGACTGTTTTTAATCGGACTTTGTATGCTCTATGATATGACCGGACATCTTCTGATGAGCAACATTCAGGAAAGTGTGCGGCAGATTGCG
>CAOKHR010000004.1 GCA_948468325.1 uncultured Lachnospiraceae bacterium
AAAGGAATTGCAGGTGTTCTTGGCGACAATGATGAGTATATTAAAAACAGGCATCTGACGCAGGTGGAGGATATAAACGGCAAGCTGCTCTATACCGATTTTCAGATGGATGTGTACAGACAGTGGTTCGAAAAGAAAATAAAGTACAATGAAGAGTATCTCAGGGTGATTGACGCAACAGAAGGAGGGGCAAAAATTGAGGGCTCCAAAATTTTTACACTGAAAGAGGCGATTGCACAGGAATGCAGACAGCCGTTTGAAATACATGAAATATTAGAGAATATGCCTCCGGCTTTTGATGAAGCAGCACAGCAGCGTTTATATCATAAAATGGAAGAGCTGGAGAAATTAAAAGAAGATTTTCGAAAAGAAGTGGAAAAAGGGATTTCTCTGGAACAGGAACTGAAAGAAAAAGCGTCTAGTTTAGACAGAGATGAGACAGCGGACAGTTTAAAAGAAATAGCGGTACAGAATGAGATAATTGACCATCATCCGTTTACCGCATGGATTATGCTGTATACAAGAGAAGAAGAATTCCGCTTAAAAGAAGATATACTGGTAAAAGAAAATATGGAAATCGAAGAGATGATGGAACGGAGTATCCGCCTGCTTTTGTCATTTCAGGCGGGTATTCCGTTGTTTGAAGAAGATTATAGAGAAGTATTTAGCAGATGACAGAGAGTATTTCCTTTGCTCTGTGCACAAATGTATGGGCTTCTTTCATTTTGCCGCGGGCATTTGCTGCAATCTGCATACGTTCCGATTCATGCGAGAGATAGTATCCAATTTTTTTCAGACAGTCCTCTTCACTTTCATAAAATACAAAATCTTCCTCCGGAAAGAAGCTGTCATAAAAATCAGCCTGAAAATTGCTTAAAAGGAATCCTCCGGCTCCCATAATATCCATACACCGTAACGGGATGCCGGAGTAAATGCTTTTTAAGGAAATATTCAGGTTGATTTTACTGTTTCGGAATACGAGCGGCATTGTATGATAATAATCGACAGTGCCCATAAATTCTGCCTCCGGAATCTGGGGGGAAGGATTGTGGGAATACAGTGTCAGCGGATAGCGGGCGGATATATTCCGTAAGAGAGAGATCCGCTCATTGCTTGTTATTTTCCGCGCGAGAAAATAATTGGCATAGACATAAGCGTCTGTTTCCGTTCCGTCCGGCATAGGAGTATAGGGAACAGAATTTTGCAGTTCTTTTAAAATATTTTTATTCAGCAGTTCTTCGAGAAAGAAACAGCCGTATATTTTCTGCTGGGCAGTCATAATGGCATCCAGATAACCTTTTGTATATTCGGACAAATTGGTCAGGCGTTCAAACAGATTGTGATCTTCATTATAAAGAGAGCCGACAAAAGAGATGTCAGAACTAAGTTTCTCTGCCGATTCGGAGGAAGCAAAAAGGCGGTCAAGTCTTTTGACGTTTGCAGCCAGCGGCAGATAATATACGGTGTTGATGCCTGCATTTTTAAATGCAGTATAAGTCGTTTTATCAAAAAGAAAGACATAGTTGCAGGGATTAATCAGCGTACAGGAATACAAAGCTACCAGAGGGCTGTCATATACATAAGATACATATTTTAAATTATGCTTTTGGCAGCAGGCGGAAAGAATCGGAAAATAATTAAAGGAAAAAACAAATGCATAGTCATCTTTGGCAGCTGCTTCATCAAATGCTTTTGCGTATTCCGCATCGCTGCGGCTGTTGTATGACGGATGGAAAAAGGGAACGCATGTAACATTGCATTCCGTGAAAGCATCTATCATATCTTCTTTAGCAAAAGCAGGCGAATCGAGAAAAAGAATTTTCATGGCACAAACAACCTTTCTATTTGGCAGGAGCAGATACACGAAATGCCAGTGAAAGCATTTCCAGTAAACGTTTGGGATAATTGTGGTATTTTTTTACGGTTTCATAACCATTGTGTGCAATTTCGGCGCGGTCCTTTTCGTGTGTAAGATAATACTCTGTTTTTTGCAGTAATTCCTCTTCACTTCCGTAAAAATCAAAATCAGCGCCTGGTGTAAAATATTCTGCCAGTTCCGTCTGGTAATTGGTCAGCAGAAATCCGCCGCAGCCTAAAATATCAAAAATGCGTAAAGGGAGCCCTTCACGAATCGCTTTGGAAGTCATATTCAGATTGATTTTACTGTAATGAAAAATAAGCGGCATTTCTGTCAGAGTTTTTGCCAGACCGCGGTTATGCACAGGTATATTTTCCGTGTTGCTCCCTGTGTATAAATCAACGGAAAATTTCTGGCCCAAAGCAGTCATTGTGCGGATGCGTTCTAAAGCAGTGATTTTGGAGCAAAGATATATTCTTGCCATTGCAATCCGGTCATTGCGCAAAGATTTTTCGGGAGGCATGTAGAAATCCGGCATGTGATTTCTGAACTCATTTACAATATTGTCATTTAACACATCTTCCAGAAAATAAGCGCCGTAAATTTTTTGCTGGGCAGCCATAATGCCGTCCAGGTAGCCTGTCAGGTAACCGGATGCTCCCTGCAGCAGGTCATAAGGGCATTTTTCTGTATAAAGAGAGCCTACAAAGGATACATCGTGGCCGTATTTCGCAGCGGCCGAAGCAGGGGCTTTTTCAATCACCGAATTCCAGCGGGAAGGATTTGTCGCCAATGGAAGATGGAAGACACATTCCGGATTTCTGGGCGAAATATCCCTGTATTGTGCCGCATCAAAAAGAAAGATGCGGTTGCATTTATTTTCTACCGAAAAAGAAAGCAAATCCATAACGGGACAGTCAACACTCCAGCAGAGATAAAGAATGCCATAGATATTGCATACTTCTGAAATAAACGGATAAAAATTTATACTGAAAACAAAGTCGTAAGACTGCTTTGCCAGCGCTTCGCAAAAAAGCTTTACCCGCGCAGCGGCAGGTATATTTTTGTCGGTTATTTCTGCCGTTATTTCGGACACCTGACTGCCAAGCTCTAAAAAACCGGCAATAATATCCGGTTCACATATGCTTCCGTACCGGTAGAACAGTATACGCATAAAAAAATCCCCTTTTTTAGATGTTGTAAAAAATACACACTCATTATATACTAAATGATAGTATGGCTACAAGTATAAAAACAAAGAAGCGGAAAACCGATATAATAGTCAGAAGAAACAGGTTATTTTTTACAGGTCAGGAATGCGCACTGGCTGCGCATTCCGTGAGAATATGATTCAGAAGCTGCATAAAAAACAGGAGGTTTGCAACAGGATGTTAAACGGAAAAACAATTTTGGTTACAGGGGGAACAGGTTCTTTCGGCAATGCATTTACAAGTTATGTACTGAACCATTTCGAGCCAAAGAAAATTATTATCTATTCCAGAGATGAATACAAACAGTTTGTAATGGCGAATCAGTTTGGGAAATATAAAGAAAAACTGCGCTTTTTTATTGGAGACGTCAGGGACAGGGAGCGGTTGTACCGTGCATTTGACGGAGTTGATTATGTTGTGCATGCGGCAGCATTAAAGCAGGTGCCTGCCTGTGAATACAATCCGATGGAAGCCGTGAAGACAAATATTAACGGAGCAATGAACATCGTAGACGCTGCATTAGACTGCGGGGTGAAGCGCGTTGTTGCACTTTCTACAGATAAAGCGGTAAATCCCATCAATTTATACGGAGGGACGAAGCTGGTATCCGACAAATTATTTATTGCGGCAAATGCGTATGCAGGAACAAAAGATGTGTGCTTTTCAATTGTAAGATACGGAAATGTAGCGGGAAGCCGCGGTTCGGTCATTCCTTATTTCCGCAATATAGCAGCGTCAGGAAAAAACGAGCTGCCGATTACCGATTACCGGATGACCCGCTTTTGGATTAGTCTGGAGGAAGGCGTGCAGCTTGTCATCAAGGCGCTCTCGGAGGCGAAAGGCGGAGAGACATTTATTTCCAAGATTCCTTCCTTTAAAATTACAGATCTTGCGCAGGCAGTACTGCCGGGATGTAAAATGCCGGAAGTCGGCATCCGGGAAGGAGAAAAATTGCACGAAGTTATGGTAACAAGAGAAGATTCCATGCTGGCTTATGAATACGAGAAACATTTTATTGTATATCCGCATTTTGAATGGTGGAACGAAAGCAAGATTCAGGCAGGCGGCAGGAAAGTTGAGCAGGGATTTGAATACAGCTCCGGTACGAATACGCAGTGGCTGTCTGTGGAGGAAATCACAGAACGGTTAAAAACGGTTCAGGTACATTAAATCAGAATCATATGAAAATAGTAAAAATAACAGAAAACAAATCAAAACAGGACGAAAGATTTTTTGAACTTCTGTACGATGAAAGACTGGCGGAAGATACTTTCTGGATACCTAAAGATGCTTTTTTTGAAGCGGGAGGCATAAATCCCAGAATACATGCAAAAAAGCAGTATGAACTTCTGCTCCGGCTGGCAGATTCCTATTGTATAGAGGTGTCCGAGTGTTCTGCGGAGCAGATTAGCCCGGACAGCTATGTTATGACGAGGCATCAAAAGACAGGTTCCCAGTCAGATGAAATTTATACGGATTGTTATATTATATCCAGATATAAGGACAAGCTGATGAAATATGATTGTTTTAACGAGGTCACGGAGAGTGTTTTAAAAGCTGCAGGAAGTTTGGGGCTGCAGAATGATGCAGTAGAATTTTTGGAAAAGATGCTGAAAAGAGGACAGGAGTACTATAAGATTGATGATGCAGTCAGGCCTGTCCTTATTTATAAGGGTGAAGATATTTGCCACAATGTTTTAAATATCTTTGCCGAACAGTTTGGGGCAGCGCTTATGCGGGCGGGACAGAAAGTAGAATACTTTGATTCGCAGAAAGAAGATGTAAAATCTATGACAAAGTATATCGGAAAGCATTACCGGGCAGTGATTGGAGTGCAGACTTATCTGTTCAGTCTGAAAATGCAAAACGGGAATCGGTATTTACATGATGAAATATACGCTCCGAAATATAATTTTGTCTTTGACCATCCGATCTGGATGAAAGCTCATATGATGCAGTCACCGCAGAATCTTTCTATTCTCACGCTTGATAAGAATTATCGGGAATTTATAAAGCAGTACTACGGCAGACGGGCATATTTGTTTCCGCCCGCCGGCATTGTGCCAAAGCCGGGAGAATATGAAAAGAAATACGACGTTTCTTTTGTGGGGACGTATGGGGATTTTTGGAATGAGCTGCTGTTGATTTACAAAATGAAACGTAACGTACGATTTCTGGCAAATAAATTTCTGCTTGTGATGCGAAAGCAGCCGGATGTAACAGCAGAAGAGGCATTCCATCGAGTATTAAAGCAAAAGGAGATTGTCTGTACAAAAGAGGAATATTTAGATTTGTTTTATCAGGTGAGGCGTGTGATTTACTGCGTGATGCATTATTTCAGGTATCATGTGATTTTAGAATTGCTGAAAGCAGGGATACAGGTTGACGTATTTGGCAGCAGCTGGGAATACTGCCCGCTGCGGCGTTATCCGAATCTCATATGCCATCCGGATGTAACGGCAGAAGAGAGTATGCAAATCTGGCAGCAGTCTAAACTTTCACTGAATATTATGTCCTGGCACAAAAGCGGATTTACGGAGCGGATGGCAAATATAATGCTGTGCAAATCCGTATTGGTTACGGATGACACGGCATATCTGGACGATAGATTAAAAGACGGAGAAGATTTACTGGTCTTTCGGTTAACTGAAATAAAACAGCTTCCCAAGCGGCTGAAAAAATATTTAAACCGTCAGGAAGAACGTAAGCGGATTGCTTTGAATGGTTTTAAAAAAGCAGAAAAATATCATACATGGGACAGGCGGGCAGAAGAATTTCTGGAAAGAATTCTGGAGGAAGAACAATGTGGAACGGAATAGAAAATTTACTTCTGAAGATGAAGCAGTGTACCATAGAGGAGTATTATGCGCAGTTTGCGGTTATGGAGCACTGGCTTAGAGAACAGGAGAAATTATTAACGCCGAAAAATAAAAACAGAAATGCGATTACAAATTTGTGTGAAAATCTGACTTTGGAGCTGCATACATATCCTGTATGGATGAAAATCCACATACTGTCGTTTTGCATGAAGTGCAGTGAAGAGCCTAAATATGCACAATGGCTGATGGAGGAAGTATTGAACGCGGATTATGATTTGCTGGGTGAATATAACAAGTATTTTTTATATTGGCAGATTAGAAGCAGCATTTTCGGAAAAGTGAAACTGCAGAGCGAGACGATGGAAAAGGGCCTTGCAAAGCTGTATCGCAAATTGTACGAGTCGTTTTATAAAGCTTTGCATGTGGAAATGTTTTCTTATATTCCGCTGGAAGAGCGCGATAAAAATCTGGTATTTATTTTTACGTCACAGTTTTTGACAGAACTGCATGCGCCTACAAAGACAGTATGCGACAGGGCTTATTATGTGCAGCATGAGTTGGGAAAGAAAGTCGTAATTATCAATACGGCCATGCTGATTCCGAAAAAGGGAGATACGCCTTTTTACAATCGGGATCAGGGAGGATACATGGAAAAATACCTGAAAACTTCCCGCTTCCAGTACCGTGATGAAGTATTTGAATTTATGCAGTATGAAGACGATATGCCGGATCTTGTCCGGATGCAGAAGCTGCTGTTTCGTATGAAAAAAGAAAAGCCATATTGTATCATAAACATCGGAGGAGGAGATCTGTGTGCCGATTTGTGCGGAAATGTTGTGCCGGAAATTACAATCAGCACTGTTTTTTCCGAAATGGCTGCTGCAATGGGGAAATTCCAGGTAATCGACAGGAACTTAAAGCCGTCAGACTATGAACTGATGCAGATTCTGGGACTGAAACCGGAAAATATAAAAAAATCTATGTTTACGTTTGTGTTTAAAGAACAGACGCATCATTTTACCAGAGAAGAAATCGGCCTGCCGAGACGTGCATATATTTTGCTTGTTACCGGCTGGCGTCTGAAAGATGAAGCGGAAGAGGACTTTTTAAAGATGTTGGAATCGGCCGTCTGCAAAGAGCAGCAGATTGAAGTTGTATTTATGGGCCTGTTTCAGGATTACGGACAGGTGCTTTCCGCTTATCCGAAACTAAAGGAAAAGGCGCATTATTTTGAGTGTCAGGAGGATGCGCTGGCAGTGACGGAGTGCTGTGATCTATATGTAAATCCCAGACGAAAAGGCGGCGGAAGTTCGGCGGCAGAAGCACTCTATATGGGGCTTCCGGTAGTAACGCTTTCAATGGGAGATGCAGCGGAAGCGGCAGGGGAAGATTTCTGGGTCAGTGATTATCACGAAATGGAAGATAAAATCATTCGTTACTGCCGCAGCAGAGAAAGTTATGATGAAATGTCAGCACTGGCAAGGAAAAGGGGAAAGTCTCTGACGGACAGCAAGAAACACTTTTGTGAGCTGTTCCGAAGCATAGAAGCGGACCCGAATTTTCGGTAAAGGAAGAGAAGATGAAGAAAATAAGCGTAATCATTCCGTGTTATTGTGCGGTGAAATGGCTTCCGCAATGCTTTTTATCGCTTGTGAATCAGACAATCGGAATCGAAAATCTGGAACTGATTTTTGTAGATGATGCCTCCACGGATGAGGGGAAGACGTGGGAGATGCTGCTGATGTTTGAACGCGCCTATCCGGATTCTGTAATTGTAATCCGCCAGGAAGAAAACAGAAGGCAGGGAGGAGCCAGAAACGAAGGACTTCTGTATGCATCCGGAGAATATGTAGCATTTGTCGATGCGGACGACTGGGTGAAGCCGGAATTGTACGAAAAGACATACCGGAGGGCAAAAGAGCTGGATGCAGATATTTTACAGTATGATCATTGTCTGTATAGGGACAAAGTAGGGGAATTTGATCATAAAAATAAAATGGAAGAGGCGTTTTTTGAGATAAAATCAGAAGGAGAGCGTAAGAAATTTCTGATTTCGGAAAAATTCACCTACGGCTCCTGGAATAAACTTTATAAAAGGCAGCTGGTAGAGCGTGCCAAAGTGCGTTTTGCAGAGCATGTTGACTATGAAGAGCCGCTGTTTGTTTATCCGCTTTTGTATTATGGAAAGAGATTTGTGGTAATGCCCGATAAATTGTATGTATACCGGCAGAATGATACAGGGATTATGTGGAATGATTTGCAGCGGGCGGACACACTAATAGATCATGTCAAGGTACAGTATAAAGTCTGGCAATTTATGAAACATACCGAATATTTCAAGACGTATTATGAGGAAATCAAATTGTATTTTCTGCACACCTGCTTTTATGAAACTTTGTATTTTGCAAAGCTGAGGGATATAGAGGTTCCCATGGAACAGTACCGAATGCTGGAACGAATGGTATTAAAAGAGGTTCCGGATTTGGACGAGTCAGTATATGAAACGCTCATTCCGCGTCAGATTAAGCTTTACCGTCTGGCGAAAAAAGGAATGAAAGAGAGCGATTTTGGGGATTACATGGAACAAATTGGAGATTTTGTATGAGAAGATGGGTGAAGAACAGAATCATCGGATGCATTTTGGATATGACAAAGCATCATACCAAAATCGGACAGAAGCTTTTGCAAAAAGAAGGAAATGAGATGCATTCCCTGCTGGTACAGTGTCAGGAGGCGGCGATTCGGATTGGAAATGCAATAGAAGCAGACGAAGAGTCGGATGAGAAAGCAGTACGCAAGCTGGAAGATTATTGTGAGGTACTGTATCTGCTTTCAACGGGAAAGGCAGCTTATGATGCAGTCCAAAAGCTGGACAGCTATGTTCTGGATGTAAAAGAATATGTTGTAAATCATCTGTCCGAGAAGACAGAGGCAGTATTTTTTCCGTATAAAGCTTCAATGTGGGACAGTTTAGAGAGCGTGTGGCTGGCAGCAAAAGAAGATTCGGACTGTGACGCCTATGTGGTGCCGGTTCCTTATTTTGACAAGAATCCTGACGGCACTGTTTCCGCCATGCATGACGAAACAGATGATTTTCCCGCATATGTGCCGATAGTCCGGTGGCAGGATTATGACGTGGCGGCAAGGCATCCGGATGTCATTTATATACACAATCCCTACGATCAGGCAAATAAAGTGACAACGGTTCATCCCGATTTTTATGCAAAGGAGTTAAAAAAACATACGGAGTTACTGGTCTATATTCCGTATTTTGTCTGTATGGATGGCAGGATACCTGAGCATTTGTGTGTGCTGCCGGGAACCATGTATGCAGATAAAGTAATCGTGCAGAGTCAGACGGCGAGAGAAATTTATATACGGGAATTTCATAAATTTGAAGAGGAATTTAATTGCAGCGGGAAATTCGGAATTCCGGAGGAAAAATTTCTTGCGCTTGGTTCCCCGAAATATGATAAGGTAATTTCCACAAAAAGAGAAGATGTAAAAATGCCAGAAGAGTGGCTTGAGAAGATAATAAAAACAGACGGCAGCAGACGGAAAGTCCTGCTTTATAATACGAGTGTAACGCAGTTATTAAGCGGAGAAGAGAAGTTTTTAAAGAAAATCAGGTCTGTTTTTGAATGCCTGAAAGAAAAAGAGGATATTGTGCTGCTTTGGAGGCCGCATCCGTTAAGTGAGACAACATATGCTGCAATGCGTCCCCAGTGGATGGATGAGTATGTCAGAATAGTTGCGGAATATAAGAGGGAGAATTGGGGAATTTATGATGATACACCTGATCTGCACAGGGCAATTGCTGTTTCGGACGCTTATTACGGGGATGTGAGTTCACTGGTGGATTTGTACCGTTTGACGGGAAAACCGATTATGATACAGAATGCAGAAGTTATGTGATAGGAAAGGAAGGAAATTGCTCAAATGATGAAAAAAAAGTCTAAGATTTATGTGGCGGGGCATTACGGCATGGTTGGTTCCGCGATTGTCCGCAGGCTGCAAAAAGAAGGATATACAAATATTGTTGCAAGGACGCACAGAGAACTGGATTTGTGCCGTCAGGAAGACGTGGAGCAGTTTTTTTATGAGGAAAAGCCGGAGTATGTGTTTCTTGCTGCTGGAAAGGTAGGCGGCATAGCTGCCAATCAGGAGGCGCTGGCTGATTTTATGTGGTGCAATATGACACTGGAGATGAATGTGATTAATGCCGCATGGCGCAATGGCTGTAAAAAGCTTGAATTTCTGGGAAGCTCCTGTATTTATCCGCGGATGGCCCCTCAGCCGATGAAAGAAAGCTGCCTTTTGACTTCCGAGCTTGAAAAGACGAATGAAGCATACGCACTGGCGAAAATTTCCGGACTCAAATACTGCGAATATTTAAACCGCCAGTACGGAACGGATTACATCAGTGTGATGCCGACAAATCTTTATGGCCCGAATGACAATTACCATCCAACGCACAGCCATGTGCTGCCTGCATTAATTCGCCGTTTTCATGAGGCTAAAGAGCAGAATCTGCCGTATGTCACCTGCTGGGGCGACGGTTCTCCGATGCGGGAGTTTCTATATGTAGACGATCTTGCCGATTTATGCGTATTTCTAATGAATCATTACAGCGGCAACGAAACGGTAAACGGAGGAACAGGCAAAGAAATCAGCATTAAGGATTTGACTGTTTTAGTGGCAAAAATTATTGGGTATGACGGAGAAATCCGCTGGGACCCGTCCAAACCGAACGGAACACCGCGCAAGCTTTTAGATGTCAGCAAGGCGACGGAGCTTGGGTGGACGTATAAAACAGAACTGGAAGAGGGTATCCGTCTGGCCTACGAGGATTTTCTGCATAATCCGATGCGGGCGGAGCGGTAAACGGCGCTTTGCGGCATGGCCGGATGGTCATGCCGCGGCGCTCTTTGGGGATGTCAAAGGAGCGGGAAATGAAGTTTGCGGATTCGTATTTTGAAAGTGAAGTAAGAGAAGGTTTTTTTGTTGCGGGCATGATGAAGCGTGCATGGGCGGCACAGCTTGAAATCCTCACGGATGTTGACAGAATTTGCAGGAAGCATCAGATTGCATATTTTGCGGATTGGGGCACTTTGCTCGGAGCAGTCCGCCATCGGGGATTTATTCCGTGGGATGACGATTTGGATATTTGTATGAAGCGGGACGATTATAACCGCTTTCTTTCGATCGCAGCAAGAGAGCTGCCGGAAAACTACTATCTGCACAATATTTATACAGACGAAAATTATTCTGAAATGTTTACCAGAGTCTTAAACAGCAGACAGATTAATTTTAAGAAGGACTTTTTAGACAAGTATCATGGGTGTCCTTACGGCATGGGGATTGATATTTTTGTCATGGATTTTGTTGCGCCTGATTTGGAGAAGGAGAGGGAGCAGTCAGAGCTGATTAGTTCTGTGATAGGAATTGTGCAGAAACTGGATGCCGGAGAGCTTAGCCGCGGGGAATTAAATTCTGACACTGCATGGCTTAAGCATACTTTTGGCATAGATATAGATCCGCAGGTTTCTTTGCGGAAACAGATTCTTTTGCTGGCAGAAAAACTCTATTCCATATATGGGGAAGAAGAATCGTCGGAAATCACGATGATGCAGTTATGGACATTAAATAAGGAGTACCGGATGCCAAAGGAATATTATCAGGAAAGCATCCGCATTCCGTTTGAAACAATGACGATTCCGGTTCCCGTGTTTTATGACGCCGTGTTAAATAAAAAATACGGAAATTATATGCTGTCAGCCAAACGGGGAGGATCACATGATTATCCGTTGTATCACAGGCAGGAGGAAGCGCTGATTCAGAAAATCGGGGGAAATCCTTATGCGTATGTTTATAATAAAGAAGAGCAGGATTTTGATTCGGGAAGAAGGGGAGCTTCAGTAAAAAAACAAATGCGGACGCTGCTTCACACGCTGGAGGTACAGCTGGATGTTTTGAATCATTGTAAGAGGGATACAGAGCGTATGCCCGCGATTCTGGCACAGTGTCAGGAAACTGCAATTGCATTGGGGACAATGATTGAAGAACAAAAGGGAGAAGGCACAATTACAGTCAGAAATCTGGAGGAATACTGTGAGCTGATTTATCAGATGCATGAAGCGGCCGCGCGCGGGGATTACTCAGAATCGGACAATAGCTGTCTTCTGATGCAGCAGAAAGCAGGGCAGATTAAGGAAACAATTAAAAAAGAAATTGATTTGCGTTATGAAGTTATATTTTTTCCCTGCAGGGCATCTGAATGGAAATTTATGGAGAGTGTTTACCGGGCGGCAAAGGAAGATGAGGATTGTGTGCCTTATGTCATTCCGGTTCCTTATTTTTATAAAAATCCGGACCAGAGCGCAAAAGAAATGCGGGACGATACAAAGTTGTTTCCGCCGGATGTTTTGGCTGTCAAATATGATGCGTTTGATTTTGCAGTGCATTGTCCGGATGTTATGTATATTCAGAATCCTTATGACGAATATGATGCGGCAATGAGTGTGCATCCTTTTTTTTATGCGTCCAATTTGAAAAAATATACAGATTGTCTGGTTTATATTTCACCGTATCTTACGGATGAAATTGATGGAGATGATGAACGTGCAGTTGAAAATATGAAATACTGCTGCGCTGCGCCGGGCGTGGTATATGCGGATTGGGTGATTGTGCAGTCAAAACGCATGCGGCAGGTTTATATTGATATTTTAACTGAATTCGCAGGAGAAGATACCAGAAGAATGTGGGAGGAGAAGATTTTAGGAATCGGTTCTCCCAAATTGGATGCGGATGTTGCAGAAACAATAGCAGATGAAGCTTTGCTCCGGAAGTGGGAGCAGATTTTGCGAAAGCCTGATAAGAGCAGGAAAAATATTGTTTTGTACGGCACAAGCACAGCAGTTTTGTTGCAGCAAAAAGAAGCGGCTTTGGCAAAAATAAAATCAGTGCTTAGCTTTCTGGAAAAGAAAAAAGATGAGATTGCACTGATATGGATACCGGATATGCCGATGGAAACGTATTCAGAGAAAAAGTATCGGGATGTTCTGGAAGAGTATCAGAAGCTGGTGCACAGGTATCAGGCAGAAGGATGGGGAATTCTTGGAAAGCCGGAGGATGCAGAGCAGGCAGTTTCGCTGTGCAGCGCTTATTATGGCGACGGCGGCTACATGGCACAGATGTGCATCAGGAAAGGAATTCCGGTTATGATACAGAATAGTTTGGTGTTGTGTGGGGAAAATATGAGAAAGGGCTTGCAAATGTGAAATATGCATGGTAAGATACCTCTGTTGCGGAAAAAGCAAGTTTTCATGTCGTTCAGAATGAAAAAAATACTAAAAAGAATGAAAAACATGCGAATGAGAATTCTGCAAGGGAGATTTCGGTGGATAAATTTGAGAAAGAAATTACGGAAAAAGTAGTAAATGAATTAAAAAAGAGAAAAATCAAACAGATACAATTGATTCGTTTATGTCGGGAAGCAGGTGTAGCTATTTCCCAACCGGACATATCAAAACTCTATTCTGGTAAAAAAGCACTTAATATGCATCAGTTTGCCATTATTTGTAAGGTGTTAAAAATGCCTATGGAGACTTTCGTGTGGACAGACAGTGAGAGAAGAAGAGAAGATTTCTGCAGTCTGAGCCATTCAAGTATGCTGCATGATGCAGGCAGAGAGTTGGCATATTATGCGGGGAAATACTATTTCTATTATTTGTCTACTGCTTCAGGAGAGGATAAAATATTAAAAGGCGAGTTGCTTATTGAAGAAAAAGGAGGATTTTATGTATCAAATCTGATTTTGGATACAGGGGCAGCAGATCGGCAGGGCACAAAGATTTTTAAAAAATATGTCGGCAGAATACTGGTATCGTCTTCATTGGGGGCGGCATATCTTATTTTTAAGAATGAGGCTATTGGAGAGATATGTACGGTTTGTTTCAGACATAGAAAATACAGCGTAAAAAGCTTAGAGTGCCGTGTTGGTTTGGCGCTGACTATGAGCGCGGGCGAGGAAAAAGTGCCTACGGCGCACAGGTGTCTGCTTCTTTATGAAGAAATAAGCGAGGATCAGATAGATGAATTGAGGCCTTGGCTGAATTTAATTCATGACAATATTTCGATAGAAAAAGATACATTACAAAGGTTTCTGGAAGAAGAGATCAAGAGAAATCCACAGTACGAGAGGCAGATAAGGTATATTGGAGAGACGGCGGCTGTAAGGGAGATTGCTGAATTGTCAATTGAAAATCTGCGCAGGCAATTGCCCTTGGATAGAAGTTCCTATATGGGATTTTTGTCATCGCTGTACAGGAAAGCATGTTTGGTGAGGAATTATAAGGTGACACAGTCAGATGATGTACGTTTCTTTGAATTGATTAATTCCATTCATGAAAAAGAATCCGGATAAGATTTTGCTCTTTGTCAGAAAGTATAAAAGATTATGAGCAGAAAGGAAAGAGGAAGATGACTCTTACGGATTTTATCAGTGAACTCAAATCAATTCAGATAAGACATGATATAATACACAGGATAGATTATAATTATTTGGCAGAATTTTTTCGTTTTTTGGGTATATTTGTATGCGAAGAAAGTATAGCGGCATCAGAAGAAAAAGAGAGTAAAACTCAAGCGGAACGCAGTACTGTATATAGTGTGTATCTTTGTATCGGCAAAAAAGATATGGATTTTTCATATTTGACAACTGCGGGAATTTCCGCAGAAGAGTACAGGAATTTTGTTTGGAAACAGCATGGACAAACGATTTATTTGTATGATATAATAAAAGATCCACTGTCTGATGAACAGGGGTTGGAGAGAGGGAAGCAGATAAAGTGGCTTTGCCACTGCAGTGAATACATGCAGAAGCAGTCGCTGTATCGTGTACTTTCTGCAGTTTTGGAAAAAATACTGGGTGAGGAAGCGGAACAGGTGGCTGCTTGGCTGCAGGATTTAATTGATGTTTATGTGGAGCAGAAAATCTGGTTTCACAGTATGAATCTACAGTATTATCCTAAAAGAGAGTCAAGAGTAACGGCAGATGCAGAAAAAGCGTTTATAGCAAGCTGTGATCAGATAAAAAAAGTATGTGAAAAGAAGCATGGGACGGAAACAGAACGTATTTACGGATATGCTTTGCTATGGTGTCAGGTAAAGGCAAATGCAGCGTGTGATTTCGCAAAAGGAATCTTATATTATCCAATCAAAAGCCTTTCCGAACGTTGTATACAGTATTGCCGGAAATATCCGGAATTTAACAATGCCAGAGTTTTGCTGGGATTATGTTACGAGCCGTCTTCAAGCTGCGTAAACGAGGCTCTGGTTGCATTCCATGACGCTGTTCAAAATTCGCAGAATGAGTGTTTTTTGGCACCGGTTTATTACTGGATGGGGAAACGATATGAGGCTTTTGAAGATAAGCAGGAAGAGGCAAAGCGCTGCTATCAGCTGGCGAATAGCTACAAGAGCAAATTCCGTACGTGTTTTAAACTGGCAGTCATTGCGAGAAATGAGGGCGATTATGCTGAAACCGTGCGCTTATTTCAGATCATTATTACAAAGTTAAAGTCAAGGGAGTCATTGGGGTTCCTCGATCCTCTTGAGCTGGAATATTTGTTTAAGTCATATACGCAGCAGTCGTATGCGTACCATAAAGGCGGTAAATATAAAGAGGCAATTGAGACGGGAAAAAAGGCGCTTTCCATAAAAGAAACGGCGATTCAGAAAAGCCGCTATTTTGATGAATTCTATGGGGATGATGCAGAACAGTACAGAAAGGTATTGAACGACAGACTAAATCGTGATACGGCAATCTGGTTAATCAGGGATTCGGAAAAACAATTATCTGGAAGGTAAGAAAAAGACGTGTGGTTTGATTCCATGCGTTTTTTTTGTTGCACGACTCGAATGTCAAAAAATGTCGATAAAAACAGATAGGTATCTGATTCCGGATACGGTATAATTTGTAATAACAGTGCGGATTTTTGGCTGTGCCATACCGGAGAAGAGGAATGAAAAGGAGGAGCTATGAGCGGACGAAGACTTAATGTTTGGTTGGACGGATACCGTGAAGAAGAGTGGAGAGGAATAAAAATAGAGTATCCTTTGTATATTCAGTGTTACGAAGAGGCCTTGGAGGCCATTATGCAGACGATTGAATATAATGCAAAAGGACGGGAAGCGGGAAAGGAAGACTTCAACTGCTCTCTAAAAGAACCGGTTTTTGCCGGTGCAGAAAGCGGATATACAGAATGCCTGGAAAAGAGCAATATCATTGCGTTTGTTGGAGACCGCGGAGGCGGAAAAACAACGGCACTCAATGAGTTTTGCAGGATACTGCATGAATATCCGAAACATTTTGAGGACTGGGAGGAAAAGCTTTTTTTTCGAGATTTGAAGAAATGTTGTTTCCATATTCTTCCGCCGATTGATGCTTCCGTGCTTGAGGCGAAGGAAGATGTGATGGAGGTAATTCTGGCAGGCATGCACCAGGTGTTTCAGAAAGAGATGGAGGTCTGTAGAAGGCCAGTTGGAGACAATGATCTGGTTCAAACAATTATCCGGGAATTTGATAAGGTGTACCGGGATTATATCAATGTCGGAAAGCGTGAGAATAAACAGCTGATGGGCGAATCTGTTCTGGCAAAATTGAAATATGTTTCAAACAGTTTAAAAGTCAGGACATCTCTTGAGCAATTGATTCGTGATTTTCTGCAGCTTTTGGATCATAGAAAAGAGAAAGAATCTTATCTTGTAATTGTGATTGATGATTTGGATATGAACACGGAGAACGGTTATGCAATGCTGGATCAGATTCAAAAATATCTGTCAAATCCAAGAGTCATTCTTCTGATTGCCATTAAGTATGAACAGATGAAGATGATCTGCAATCAGCATTTTGCGGATTGTATTACACCAGAGTATGGCGGCGCTCATGAGAATGTATATGAGCGGTACTATGACAAAGCGAGAGAGCTTAGCAGCGATTATCTGCTGAAAGTACTTCCTACATCCAACAGGATATATATGCCAGATGGAAGCCTGCTGGATAAAAAGGGAATTGTCGTTCTGCCGGACAATCCTGCCGTCAAATGTACGGTGAAAGAATTTGTTTTGTCTAAGATAGCGGAAAAAATGAGTATTTATTACGATGCAGTGGGGATGAAGAGGCATTTCTGCCTGCCGCGCACTATAAGGGAGCTGGCGTTTTATGATCAGTTTTTGGATTCGTTGTATTCTATGAAAAATATCGAGTGCACAGAAACGATCGGCAAAGAAAAGCAGATGCTTTTGTATGATCAGAACCACGAACGGTTTAATGCAGATATTGAGTATAAAATGGCAATGAGGATTTTAGACGATGACCAACTGGATTTGTATCGGGAAATTATGAGTATCAGTGTGGAAAGGCGGCCGCAGTATACGGTTAGTTTTCTGGATTCTTGGATGGAGGAAAAAGAAAAAGAGAGAGAAAAAGAAAGACCGAAAAAGAGCAGACCAAGACTGAAAGATAAAGTGGATGGCCTGCCGTATTGTTATTCTGATCTGTTGCGGATTTTGTATATTCTGGGGAGGGAAGATCACCGTGATAAGGCATTGGTACATTGTATTTTGGCATCGTTTACTACGGAAATGGTAAGGGAGTACTACAGCTATAACCATAACAAAGACATGGAAGCAAAAAATCGGTCTGCCATACGTCTGAAAAAGATATTAGGAGATGCATTTGGTGGAAAATGGTTTCAGGATTGTTTGCCTAAAATTATGGGAGAATTAATGACAGTAGAAAATGGGAGGAAAGTGAAGATAGAGATAGGGTATATCCCTGATGTAAAGATGAAGAACTTATCAGTGGAGTTTTATAAGAGTGCTTCTACTGCTGATGAAAGAAAAAAATGGGTAGCAAAGACGCTGGCTTCTCTTCTGCCTTGTGTAGAAAGTCTGTTATTTTTATTTTCTAATTTCAGAGATGCACAAGGAAAATCCATCAAACAAAACTGGACGTTTGGAATAGAGGGGAAGAATACAGATAACGGGTTTTCTATAAAGCTTTTTATGGAAAGTCACGCAGAAAAAGCGGATTTTGATATGTTTGGATTTATAGGAAAAGAAATATGTGAGATAGATGAGAAGGGACGAAGGATAGAGGATCTTTTTACTTTCGGAAAGCAGATAAGAAAAGAATTTGTAAGGGCGTTTCAGGATCTGCATGAGTTGATATATATAAGTTCTGAAGAAAGAGATTTGCAGACAAATGAATTTGAAGCATGGCTTCAAGCCAATTCTATCTGGAATGAAGTGGAAGAGGAAAACTATGACATCGCTTTTCCGTTTTATAATCTGGATATGTCGTATAATATAATGAAAAGGATGCGAAAAAGTGCCAGAGAGAATGTGCAATTACAGCAAAAAAATGTATATGAGTATTATAGTACAGTATATGGCTATATTGCAGACGAATTGGATGGGGAAGATAAAAAATACAGCAGAGGAGAAAACGAAGCGTGCAGACCGCATTTTTTGAAAGATTTTTTGGAGTCTCCGTATATGCAGGGGTTTAATGTCAGAAATAATATGTCCGGCAGGCAGAAAGACAGAAAGATGATGGAAGAGTTTCTGCAGGAAATTATAAAAATTATAGGGCAGGAAGTGGTTGAATTTGACATGGATTCACAAGGTATATAATGAGCAGATAAGATAAACCGCGGGAGGATAACTTGTATAATTTAGATGCGATTGTGAGGATGTACTTTACGTCTGTTTCGACGGAAGACATTTTCACAGAGAAGATAAAGTACGATGCGTTTTCGCAGCAGGAATTTGCGGGACTGTGCAGAGCATATATGACGCACTACAGCGATACGGAAGGGCGGCAGATGTTTTGTTATGCCAAATCCAGCGCAGACGAAGAGGGACATGTGTTTTCAGGGATGCATGGAAGGAGCGCATTGAATGTTTTTGCTGCTGTGGAGGAGCTTGCAGAACAGCTTTTAATTTTGGAAAATGATGAGGTCCGATGCAAATACAGAAATCTTTTAAGGTTCAGAGAAGTTTCCAGATATGTTGAGGAAGATTTGTTTGTGTGTGCATATTTTGCAATGCATCATGTAAAATATGGTAAGATTCATACAGATTTCAGCTGGAATACCACAATTGAACATAATAATCTGCAGCTGCGCCGTATTATGGAGAAAGGAATTTCTGAAAATCACTTTCACTTATACGGTTCGGCACCGTTTTTTCATATGCTATGGATTCATTTTATGAATCATGTGGACTGCAGTGCGATGCCTGATTTTGCAGCTGGAATCCAGTCTGCACAGAGAACGTCGCGGGAGCATTACAATGTGCAGTATACAGAGGATTCTTTTGAGGTGAATGTATTAAAAGCAGCTCTGATACGGGCGCATATTATATTATATCTTCTTAAAGACGAAATCGGAGAAGCAGATGAAAGTTACGATTTGAGAGCACTGCTGAATGGAAATTTGGATGTTCGGCATTATTATTATGAAATCCAGGGGACAATCAACCGGATTCAGAATTATGTATTTTTATTCAATTATGAGGGTCTGATGGATTATGCTCTTTATATGGTAAAAGATATAGACGATGCATCGGCAGAACGGCACTGGTTTGCCGGAGAGCGTTTTATGATGTATAAAATGCTGCAAAAAGAACTTAAGGGAGACGGAAAAAAAGACAGGGAATATTATCAGTGGTTTTACGCTTATCTGGCGTTAAAATACAGAGTGCGGAGTGAATTGATTCAGGTCAATGATACCGTCGGTTTTGAGAATTTTCAAATTTACAGCAGACGAAAAAATTATTATACGGATTATAAAAAAATGATTGGCGCCGCCATATATGGAAGTATGGAGAGCGGAAATATAAAATCTTTGGAAATCAGGATTTCTCCAAGGGAAAGCGCTGCTGCCAATGCAGAAAATATTCAGGAGATTGAAACGGTGATGAAAGGCATTAAGAAGCTTCCGTTTCATTCGCCGCACTATTATGTCTTCCATTTTTCCAAAGAAGAAGATGAGATGCCGGAAAAATATGTATCTGTGTGCCGGCATTTTAGTAAACGGCAGAGAGTAGAAAAACAGGCGATGGCAATTGCAGATTTTCGGGAGAATTACAGAAAAACAGCGGCAAAAGTACTGGGAATAGATGCGTGCTCTCAGGAAATCGGGTGCCGTCCGGAAGTGTTTGCGCCGATGTATCGTTTTTTGTCAAAACATATGGCGGAAAATATAGAAGGTTTAAGAGACAGCAATGTCAGACAGCTTAGGAAGACGTATCATGTCGGGGAAGATTTCCTGGATGTGGCAGATGGTTTAAGAGCTATTGATGAAGCCGTGCATTTTCTGGATTTGCAGTGCGGTGACCGCATTGGACATGGTACCGTGCTGGGGATTGATGTAAAAAAATGGTATTGTATAAAACAGAATACGATTTTGCTTCCAAAGCAGGATTATCTGGACAATGTGGTCTGGCTGTACCATAAGCTGGCAGAATATGAGATTAGCGGAATGGATAATCTGCGGGTAGCTCTGGAAAAAGAATTTGAGCGCTGTTTTTCGGAAATTTACCTGCATATGGAAGATGGAAATATTCGGGAACATTTGAGAGGTGATATACATACTTATTATGAGGCATGGAAATTAAGAGGTGATGAGCCGCAGCTTTACTACAAAGGATATTTTGACAGAAATGAAATGCTTGACCGGCGCTGGTTTTTAAATGAAAAATATCCGGAACTGTTTGGAAACAGGAACCGCAGGGAGATAGCAGGATTGTACTATCTGTATCATTATGATTATAACGTCAGGTGTAATGGAAAGGCGGTAACACAGGTTTATATTACGCCGTCTCAGGTAGAAGGGATTTGTCTTATTCAAAAGGCGATGCAGAAAGAATTTGCAGCGTACGGCATCGGAATAGAGACAAATCCGTCTTCGAACTTTGCAATCAGTACAATGCAGGGCTATGATGAGCATCCAATTGTCGTTTTGTATAACAATGGACTTACAGAGGACACAGAAAAAATCAGTGGGTGTCCGCAGGTAAATGTCTCCATTAATACGGATGACAAGGGGGTATTCCATACGTCTTTGGAAAATGAATATGCACTGATGGCCTGTGCAATGGAAAAAGTGGAGGATAGCAGAGGAGATCCTTTATACAACAGACAGATGGTTTATCAGTGGATTGATCATATCAGAGAACTTGGGAATATGCAGAGTTTTAAAGGGAAGGAATGTAAGAAGAGAAAATGGAAAGTACGCTTCAAAAAATAACGTTATATGATATACTGGGCTATCTGCTTCCGGGGAGCACATTTTTGATACTGGTTTTGTATGGAATGGGAGAAGAAAAGCTGTCAGTTTTTCTGGGACAATGGGCTGATGATCAGGGGGTTTTGTACTTTGCTTTTTTTGTGGCAGCATATTTAGTGGGAATTGTTTTGTCAGAAATAATGAGGTGGATTTGGCCGGTAATTAGGAAACTGTATAAAAAGAGGCCGGAGACAGGTTTGTCAGATGAAGAGATTGCAGAGGCTCTCAAAAAATCCGGAATACGCGGGGAAAAAGGTGAAATTAAAAGAAAAGTCAGAGAAGATTTAGACAGCTATTATATGCAGTACATGTACGGAATTATTCAAAAAAGTGAAGATAATAAAAGAATCCATAATTATGCATCTGCCCAGGTGCTTTATAAAAATGTTTCCGGCGCATTGGTTATGGGCGCATTGTTTTCTATGATTTTTGGACATGGCGCTGCGATATGGCTTTATGCTATCTGTTTTTTTATGAGTATTATTTTCCTGATCCGGGAATCGCGGTTTGAACAAAAGAAAAACAAATATACGGTTATATGGTTTGTAGAAAAATATTTAGGTAATACACAGCCTTAAGGTATTTTAATTCCGTTTTACATTTTTTTGTTTGAAAAGGATTTTAAAGAATATAATAGTGATAAGAAGAAACTGATCGAATTGGAGACAGAACATCAGGAAAGGCGTAAGTGATATTATGGGAGGAACATTACTCGAAACAGAAGCCAGGACAATACGTGATGAAGGAATTACTCAGGGAATTGCTCAGGGGGGAAACGCTTCTGGCATCCCTGCTTAGCAAGCTTTTTGCAGACGGAAGAATAGAAGATGCAAAACTTGCCGCTATAGATGAGAATGCAAGGAAGCTGTTTTATAAAGAATATGGCATGACAGATTAGAAATAGTGATTCAGATTAATGAATCAGAAGAAAATGCCGATATATATTGTAGTCATTAGATATCATGGATGATACCTTAGAATACAAGGATGTACGGTATATAAAGTCTAAAGTAAGATTCATGGGGACCGGCGTCTTTGTGAATCTTTTTTGTTAGCAGCCGAAACGTGATGCAGGAAGTATACCTTTTATGACAACTTCGCAGGAGTTTGTCATATTGGGATGCCTGCATGGTATAATTTAACAGAACGGAATATGGTACGGTATGGTATGAACAGATTTGGCACAAAAGCGGAAACACTGAAAATGCTTTATGGGAAATTGGAGCATGCTAAAATATTGCCGCAGTATACTTTTACAGCAGAGGATTGGAAAGTGTACCGGGAAAAAGTAATACATGATTTTCTTACATTGGACTGGAAAGAAAAAGTTATTGTCAGAAGCAGTTCTCTGGCAGAGGATACGAGTGAAAATTCCCAGGCCGGAAAATATGAATCTGTTGCAAATGTGTCCGGTGAAGCGGAATTTCAAACGGCAACAGAAAAAGTGATAGATTCTTATGATGACAATAGCGGTAAGAACCAGATTTTGGTGCAGCCTATGCTTTTGAATGTGCATAGCAGCGGTGTTGCATTTACGCTGGACCCGAATACAATGGGAAATTATTATGTGATAAACTATGATGACAGCGGTTCTACTTCATCAATTACATCCGGCCAGGGAGCGCATAATAAGCTTTATTACAAATTTAAAACAGATTTGCCGGAAACTGCAAAAGTACAGTCTGTATCAATGGAACGCTTGTGTTTGGCCTTAGAGGAACTGGAAGAATTTTTCGGACAGAATAATCTGGATGTGGAGTTTGCATTTACAACAGACGGGGAGCTTTATATTTTGCAGGTGCGTCCGCTTTGTATTCGAAGAGAACCTGCAGATTGGAAGAAGCAGAAGCTGGAGTTGGAGAGGATTAAAAAGAAGATCGCATGCGCACAGACAAGGAAGCCTTTTTTGTGCGGAGAAAAAACGGTTTACAGTGTGATGACAGACTGGAATCCTGCGGAGATGATTGGTATACGGCCCAAACCTCTGGCGCTTTCTTTGTACCGGGAAATTATTACAGACAATGTATGGGCTTATCAGAGAGACAATTATGGTTATCGCAATATGAGAAGCTTTCCTTTGATGGTGGATTTTGCGGGACTTCCTTATATTGATGTGCGGGTGAGTTTTAATTCTTTTATTCCGGCAGAATTGGAAGAACCTTTAAGTGAAAAACTGGTAAATTATTATATTGAGAGGCTTGTTGAGAATCCGAATAAACACGATAAAGCAGAATTTGAGATTGTATTTTCCTGTTATACGCTTGATTTGCCGGAGAGGATACAGGTTTTAAAAAAGTACGGTTTTTCGGAACAGGAGATTCAAAAAATTGTTGATGCCCTGAGAAATGTAACAAATCATATTATAGACCATAAAAGCGGTTTGTGGCGGAAAGATTATAGTAAGATAGAAGAACTGAACAGACGTTATTCTGAAATTGCAGACAGCAGTCTTAGCAAAATAGAAAAAATATATTGGTTGTTAGAGGATTGCAAGCGTTATGGCACGCTTCCGTTTGCCGGATTGGCAAGAGCGGCATTTATTGCAGTTCAGATTCTTAAGTCTCTGGAAAATTGCGGGATTATTACAAAACATGATTATGAGACATTTATGAGTGGAATTGATACGGTGAGTTCCAGTATGAATCAGGATTTTCGTGAGTTGTCAAAAGCGGCGTTCTTAAAAAAATACGGCCATTTAAGGCCGGGAACGTATGACATTACTTCTCTGCGGTATGATGAAGCGCCGGAGTTGTATTTTGAATGGAAAGAAGGGGCTGATGATACAGAGAAAATACAGGAGGAATTTCGCCTTTCTTTGCGGCAGCTAAACCGGTTAAAAGAAAAGCTTGTGATAAATGGGCTGACAAATGATATACTGGAATTGATGGATTTTATGAGAACGGTAATTAAAGGGCGGGAATATGGGAAATTTGTATTCACCAGAAATTTAAGCAAAGCAATTCAGCTTATAAGTGAAATTGGGGAGGAAGAAGGAATTTCAAGGGAAGAATGCGCATTTCTTAATATTCATGCAGTTTATGAACTTTATGCATCTTCCAAAGATATTCGAACAAGCCTTATGCATTCTATTTGGCAGGGGAAAGAGGAATATCAGATGACGGAGTCGATTACGCTTCCGCCTGTCATTTTGTGTGCAGAGGACGCTATGCATTTCCATTATCCGGATTCGGAACCAAATTTTATTACTTCCCAGAAAGTAAGAGGAGAAGTATATTTATTGGAAACTGTAGATGTGACAGACGGAATGGAAGATAAAATTGTTTTGATTCCAAGTGCAGATCCCGGATACGACTGGATATTTTCCCATAAAATTAAGGGATTTATTACGATGTACGGCGGGGCAAATTCCCATATGGCGATACGTGCCGGGGAACTTTGTATACCGGCAGCAGTAGGGATTGGTGCAAAACAGTTTGAAAAATATAAAAAAGCAGCATTACTGGAGCTTGATACGCAGGGGAAAACAATAAAAATATTAAGAGGTTTTTAACGCAAAACGGGAGCAGGTATGAAGATTGCAGTGATTAGTCAAAGGGTAGACGAAATAAAGGATTATGGCGAGGTTCGGGATGCTTTGGACGAGGCCTGGCAGCAGCTTTTTTGGCACATGAATACAGCGTTGGTTCCGATGCCCAATGCTCCGCAGGTTGTGAAGGAGGTTTTGGAACGGTTAAAGCCGGACGCAATCGTTTTGTCAGGAGGAAATAATCCCGTATCTTACGGAGGTTCTGCGCCGCAGAGAGATCTTACGGATGAATTGCTGATTCAATATGCAATAGATCATGCTGTGCCATTGCTTGGCGTATGCAGGGGAATGCAGTCTGTTGCGCTGTATTTTGGCAGTACATTAAAGAAAGTGGAAGGACATGTGGCAGTCCGGCATGAAATTGAAGGCGAAACCGTACGGGAAGTAAACAGTTATCATAGTTATGCTGTAGATGTTCCCGGAGAACATATAAAAATTGCTTCCAGAGCAAAAGATGGGATAATAGAGGCAATTTATCATGAAACGTATCAAATTTATGGAATTATGTGGCATCCGGAGCGGGTAAAGGGTTTTTCAAAGGATGATGTTAACCTGATCAAAGAGAAATTAAAATTATAAGGGCAAAAATAAGGTAATACCCTGTGGGCATCCCTTTATGCGGGGAAAAGATACGCAAAAATAAGGTAATACCCTGCGGGCATCCCTTTATGCGGGGAAAAGATATGCAAAAATAAGGTAATACAAAGGAAAGGAATTTATAAAAATGAAAGTAATTATTTTGGCGGCGGGCCAGGGAAGCAGATTGAGGCCTTTGACGGATGACAGGCCGAAGTGTATGGTGGAAGTAAATGGCCGGAGTATTATTGAACGGCAGCTTGATACAATGCATTCCTGTGGAATCAAAGATGAAGATATTACCATTGTGGCAGGATACCGTAATGATGCACTGAAAAACAAATTTCAGAATACGGCAATTCATTTTATCGTAAACGAAGCATTTGAGACAACAAATATGGTATATTCCCTGATGTGTGCAAGAAGACTTATGGAAAAAGAAGAAGATATTATTATTTCTTACGGTGATATTATTTATGAAGAATCGGTTTTTCAAAAGATTCTGGCTGCAAAAGATACGATGTCGGTTATTGTAGACGACGGCTGGCAGGAGTACTGGTCGCTGCGGTGTGAGAATCCTCTGGATGATGCAGAGACATTGATGTTTGATCAGGATGATTATTTAACAGAGATCGGCCAGAAGACAACAGAACTTTCGAAAGTGCAGTCGCAGTACATCGGTTTGATGAGATTTCAGGGCGATGGATTAAAGGCTTTGCTGGATTTAAGCGCAGAGGCAGAAAATAGAAGTGAAAGAGGAGAGGCACTCTGGCGGACGGACAGGATTTATGCGAAAATGTATATGACAGATCTGCTTCAGGGATTGATTGATGAAGGTTATAAACTGCGGGCAGTACATATCCAAAGAGGCTGGTATGAGATTGATGACTGCGGGGATTTAAAGCTTGTGGAGGTAGAGTTATGAGCACTGTTTACTGGATTACCGGGCTTTCCGGTGCGGGCAAGACGACAATAGGGAAAATCTTGTATGAGAAAATGAGAGAAACATATCCCAATACGGTGTTTCTGGACGGAGATACGATGCGGAAAGTGTTTGGAGATGATTTGGGATATACAAGAGAGGAAAGAATCAAATGCGCAATGCGCTATTCCAGACTGTGCGCAATGCTTGAGGAACAGGATTTAAATGTCATATGCTGTACAATCTCTATGTTTGACTGTGTGAGGGATTGGAACAGGGAGAATATTAGAAATTACAGAGAGGTTTATGTAAAAGTGTCAATGGAGACGCTTTTAAAAAGAGATCAGAAAGGGCTATACAGCGGAACTACGGCAGAGAAGAAAAAAGAGGTTGCAGGCGTTCATGTAGAGATAGAAGAGCCGAAGCATCCGGATTTGGTTTTAGAAAACGATGGGGATAGGACGCCGGAGGAGCAGGCGGATTTAGTTTACAGACTGACCGGATACTAATTTTTGATAATAATCTATTGCCGCTTTCCAACAATCCTGGACGGATTCTTCCCAGCCAAAGGCAATCTGATGCCATAATTCTTCATATTTAATAACACTCCAGTAATATGGTTTTTGGGGATTATCATGCGCATGTTTTGTCAGAGATATTTTAACTGCATATTCAGATTCCATTTTACAAAGCTCCTCAGATAAAGTATACTTTACGAGACCACCCTGAAAGGGCATGTCATATCAGGGTGCACGGATGGTATCAATTTTGAAAAAGATGTTTTTAAAATAATATAATTATATTCATGATTTCAGGAGATTATACATGTTTAGTGAAAAAGAAAAAAAAGACTTGGATTTACTGGTAAATACGGGGAAAAAGCAGGCAGGGAAGCTTAGTTCCATGCTTGTTTCCAATTATTTTGTAGGATTTCCGTCTGAAAAACAGACAGAAGACGTATACCAGGAGATGATGTCATATTTAGAGCAGAGAGGGATTGAGATTATAGATGACGGATCGGAGGTTGAAAATGATGATCCGCTTTCCCCAATGCCGGAAATCCGTCCGTTTGATCCGAGCAAGATTGATATAGATATGAAGACAATGGAACTTTCAAGTATCATTGAACGGCTGAAATATAATGAGATTAATATGAATACGGATTTTCAGAGAAAAAGCGGGTTATGGACAGATGTACAGAAAAGCCAGCTGATAGAATCCCTGCTTCTTAGAATTCCGATCCCGGCGTTTTATTTTGACGGGGGAATCAAGGATAATTGGCTGATTATTGATGGCCTGCAGCGCATTACAGCTTTAAAAAAGTTTGTGATTGACGGAGAACTGCGTCTTTCGGGATTGGAATTTTTTCATGATTTAGAGGGACTGACATATGCAGAACTTCCAAGAACTTTTGTCAGACGTATAAAAGAGACGAATATTGTTGCCTATATTGTAAAGGGAGGCACGCCCGCAAACGTAAAATATAATATATTTAAAAGAATTAATACCGGCGGGTTAGAATTAAAACCTCAGGAAATCCGGCATGCATTATATCAGGGGGCAGCAACGGAGTTATGCAAAAAATTTGCAAAGTTTTCCGAATTTCAGATGGCAACTACATATAGCATCAAAGACGACAGGATGATGGATCAGGAATTTGTTCTCCGATTTGTTGCTGTCTGTTATTATGGAATTGATAAATATGAAGGTATTCCGGACAATTATTTGAACGGAGCGATGGAATATCTGAATTCGCCGGATAAAATAGACGAGCCTGCCATGGAGAAGCAGTTTAAAAGGGTTATGACTGCATCCAGATCTATTATGGGTAAGTACGCATTCAGAAAACTGGGTGAGAACGGAATCCGCCGTCCGATTAACAAAGCAATTTACGAAGCCTGGTGCAGGGCCTTATTCTTTTTAAAAGATCCGGAGCTTGTGATATTAAAAAAGCGAAGCAGTAAAGTATACAATCGCTTTTTGGCGCTTTGCAGCCAGGCGGGATTTTTACAGGTAATTAAAGCCAGCGATAAAAAATCATTTTTGATGCGTTTTACATATATCAGTGATATGTTTAAGGAGGTTTTGAATGATACAAAGAATAAAAGCAGATAATTTTAAATGTTTTGAACATGTTGATATAGAATTTTCAAACCTTAATTTACTTTCAGGCATCAACAGTATGGGAAAATCTACACTGATTCAGATGTTTCTTTTATTACGGCAGTCTTTTGAGCAGAATGCGCTGGAAAAGGGAATCTATTTAAACGGAAAGTATACAAATCTTGGAATCGGAAAAGACGTATTATATACGGATGCCAAAGAAAATAAGATAGCTATTTCGATTGAAGACAGAAAAAACTCTCTGGACGCAGAGTATAAATATAACGGATCCGCAGATTTTCTTGGGCTGGCGAAAGAAATCCATATAGCTTCTCTAAAGGATATGAATTTATTTAACAATGGATTTCACTATATAGCAGCCGACCGGCTGGGACCTCAGAGCAGTTATGAAAAATCATATTATGAAGTATGGGAAAACAAACAGGTAGGAAATCATGGAGAATATGCTGTGCATTATCTTCAGGCACATGAATTGGAAGTTGTGGAAAATGAATGCGTGCTGTATGATGGTGAAGAGAACACCCGTCTTTTGAAGCAGGTAGAATGCTGGATGGGAGAAATCACGCCGGGGATTTCTCTGCGTACAGAGGAATACGGGCACAGCAATCGGGTTGGCCTTACCGTACACCAGGAGGGTAATATGGGGGCAGATTATTATACTGCCCAGAATGTGGGATTTGGAATTTCTTATGTACTTCCGGTAGTATTAGCTTTATTAAAAGCAAGAAACGATGAGCTGTTAATTATAGAAAATCCGGAAGCGCATCTTCATCCAAAGGGACAGAGGAAAATGGGTGAGCTGATTGCAAGGGCGGCTGAGGGAGGAGTACAGATTATTGTGGAAACCCACAGCGACCATGTTCTGAATGGAATCCGCCTGTGTGCAAAGAATGGCAGAATTGATCCGGAAATTGTACGGCTGTATTTCTTTACCAGAAAAAAAATAAACAATGACAATGAATACAAAATTGTGCCGGAGATAGAACGCCCTGTTTTAATGCCGGACGGGCGGCTTAGCTTCTGGCCGGATGGTTTTTTTGATGAATGGGATAAAGCAATTGACAATTTGTTTTAGAGGAATCGTAATATGCAAATGATATTAAATGAACTTTCGGCAAGATTTCCGGTCAGGTCACTGGAAGCCGGAAAGCGCCTTATGGAGAACTTTTTAGAGACTTGTTTTGAAGTTAAGGGAATCATACATAATGACAGTATTTTACTGGATCGGGATTACATGTCTTTTGAACTGGTACGCGGATATAGAATAGAACAATGGAGAAATGATCCGACAGTAGATGTAGAGAACAAAAGAAG
>CAOKHR010000005.1 GCA_948468325.1 uncultured Lachnospiraceae bacterium
ATTGAAATTTTTGCGCATCATTTCTAATCGTATCGGTATTGTATAGGCCATGTAAAAAAGAGGAACATGGTTCCAAAACATCTGGAAAAGGAAAGTTTTCGACAGGATTTAAAATAAGTTCTCTTTTAAAGTCTTCTTTTTGCTTTTCTAATGATTTTCTTAATTCATCTGCAATCATAAATTTCCCTCCCAATATGACTTGCTTCATAATAATCAATACAATTTTTTATATAATTGATTTCTGGTAACTTGGTATATATGTTGTTTTCCAAAACATTGTTTTTTATACCGGGGTAGTGTTGTATAAAATAAATGATATCAAATAGCTTATTTAACTTAC
The DNA here is from genome assembly GCA_948468325.1 of uncultured Lachnospiraceae bacterium. Classification (GTDB taxonomy): domain Bacteria; phylum Bacillota; class Clostridia; order Lachnospirales; family Lachnospiraceae; genus Roseburia_B. Next base: position 341 of record CAOKHR010000005.1, read on the forward strand.
AATTAGGTGGATTTTTTATTTTTATACTATTATATGTATATTTACAAAGTTGCAAAAAGTTCTCGATTGTATTATTGTGAAAATAAAAATCCTCATCTTCAATAAATGATATATCAATTTTTACAAATGGAATGGGAAATATTAAATTTTTCTTTTTTATATACAAGCACGATTTAACAGGTACATGTTCGCTATATAAAGACAATTCTTTATCATTGATAAGGTCTATAGTATAATCGTTACTTTCTAATACTTTTTGTATTCTTTTAAAGTCTTGCAATTTTGCAATGAGATCTATATCTTCCATGTATCGTACAGCAATATCCTTATAAACATTACTAATTAAATACATGCCCTTCTCTGGAAGAAAAGATATATTTTCCGATTGTAAATCAGATTGTAATTTGTTTAATTCTGAAAGATATAATTTGTTTTTATCTAAATTATATACATAGTTAAGGTATAGTTGTTTTCTTATTACTTTAGGTATATCTTTTAACTGCACATTATCATAAATCTTTTTATAAAGAAATCCTTCAATTTTTTCATCAATAGCACACATCAGAATGGAAAAGCAATCTATCTGCGAGAAATCTATATGATAGTTTTCTATCAAATATTTGTAAAGCAATTGTTTAAAAAAAATTGTTTGCATAGTAAAACTCCTTTTTAACAAATAACGGTAGATAATCCATTCATTTCGCTAAAAACCAACGGATAACTCCTGATTATCCATCAAAAAGTTCATCTCTCGATTCCATAAAAACTAATTCACATAAAAAATAATGCATGGATTGGTTTTTCCTTAAACAAATCTACAATTGAAAATCTTTCCTGGGATGTTTGGCAGTTAGAATATCCCGCTGTTTTGCCAGAGTGACATGTGTATATATTTCTGTAACCGTAATGGAACTGTGCCCAAGCATTTCTTGGATATATCGTATGTCCACATCTGCTTCCAGAAGACTTGTCGCGAATGTATGGCGGAACATATGCGGGGTAATATGCAGATCAATGGAGGCCAGGGAAGTATATTTATGAATCATTCTGCGGACAGCCTGGTCGGAAAGAGGGTGGCTGATGTGGTTAATAAAAAAATAGCCGCATTGTGAAATTTCTGTTTGAAATTCTTTCTGATATTCTTTTAAGATCTTAACAACATCTTCATTTCCAATCTGGATGCGTCGTTCTTTAGATCCTTTTCCGTAAATCAAAATTGTTTTCTCATGCAGATTTATACTTGATGGTTTTAAAGAGCAGAGCTCCGAAATCCGCATTCCTGTGGCAAACAGAAGTTCAATAACTGCAATATCGCGCAGGGCATTACGCTTTTGGAATCTGTTTTTCGCTGTAGAACGTTGTTTATACATAACGGAAAGGAATGTTTCAAGAGAGTGCAGAGGGATTGTTTTTGGCAGAATAACCGGCTCCCGGAATTTTACCTGTATTTTATTAAAAGGATTTGCGCTAATCAGATCCTTGTATTCTAAATAGTGAAAAAAAGCTTTTGCAGAGGCTATTTTTCTCTTCACAGTTTTGGGCTTGTAGTTTTTGTGCAGTGTTATAATAGATTTTTCCAGTATTTCAGATGTGATTTCTGCAACATTGTCCGTATTGATTTGATGCAGGAACTGATTTAAATCAATTCGGTAAGCTTTAATTGTTTTACCATCCAGCCGTTTTTGGTACTGGCAGAAATCCAAATAATGATTGATAAGTGTTTGTAAGTTCTCCATACTTATTTTCTCCTTTGTTTTTGGATTATTTTACCAGATTGTTGCCAAGTGTGGCTTGCAGATAGATATTAATTGATTAGAAATGGCAGATTTTGAATTATGGGATCAGATTGATGCAGCTTATGCTGTGCATTTGTCCAAAGTGTCTTATAAAATATTATTTCTAAAACTTAAAATTCCTGTTTTGCCGAGGCTCTTTTTCCATAAAATTAAAGCAAAAGCTCATAGATACTTTTTTCCTGCAGGCGGCAGAATAAAGAAAGCAAAATAAAGAAAAACAAAAAACATTTGAATAAAATCCCAAGATACTATAAACTCTATATGAATCATTGATATTACAAATAACGGAAAGGAAAGAGTTATGGAAATCATTGCAGCGCTTGCAAAAGAATTAGGAATCAAAACGCATCAGGCTGACGCAGCCGTAAAATTAATCGACGAAGGAAATACCATCCCCTTTATCGCCCGCTATCGAAAAGAAGCTACCGGAGCATTAAATGATGAAATTCTTCGTAATTTATATGACAGATTGAACTATCTCCGCAATTTAGAGGAGAAAAAGAATCAGGTATTAGCAAGTATTGAGGAACAGGGTAAGCTGACCGAAGAATTAAAAGCGCAGATTCTCGCGGCAGAAACTATGGTTGTTGTAGACGATTTATACCGGCCCTACCGTCCAAAGCGCAGAACACGCGCAACGATTGCAAAAGAAAAGGGATTAGAGCCGCTTGCAAATATCATATCGCTTCAGATGACAGAAAAACCTCTGGAAAAAGAGGCAGAAGCATTTGTTGATGCAGAAAAAGGTGTAAATACGCCGGCAGAAGCAATTGAAGGGGCAAAAGATATTATAGCAGAATATATTTCCGATGAAGCAGATTACCGGATTCGCATCAGAGATCTTACGATGAAGAAAGGCCGGATTGCTTCGGCGGCAAAGGATGAAAAAGCAGAATCTGTCTATGAAATGTACTATGAATTTGAAGAAGCTTTATCAAAACTGGCAGGGCACAGAATACTGGCCTTAAACCGCGGCGAAGGAGAAAAAATCCTTACAGTGAAAATTGAAGCTCCGGAAGAAGACATTCTTCGTTATCTGGAGCGGAAAATAATAAGCAGAGACAATCCTGTTACAATGCCGGTATTAAAAGAAGTAATCGCCGACAGCTATAAGAGGCTGATTGCACCGGCAATTGAAAGGGAAATCAGAAATGCCCTGACAGAAAAAGCGGAAGACGGGGCGATTAAAGTGTTTGGCAAAAATTTAGAGCAGCTCTTAATGCAGCCCCCGATTACAAATCAGATTGTACTTGGCTGGGATCCGGCATTTCGTACGGGATGCAAGCTTGCCGTTGTGGATTCTACCGGAAAAGTGCTTGATACGACTGTGATTTTTCCGACCGCACCCCAGAATAAAGTAGAAGAATCAAAAAAAATCTTAAAGAAATTGATTGAGAAATACAATATTACATTGATTTCCGTAGGGAATGGAACGGCTTCGAGAGAATCCGAAATGGTGATTGTAGATTTGTTAAAAGAAATACCACAGAAAGTACAGTATGTCATTGTCAATGAAGCAGGCGCTTCCGTATATTCTGCGAGCAAACTTGCAACAGAAGAATTTCCGAATTTTGACGTAGGGCAAAGAAGTGCGGCTTCTATCGCAAGACGTCTGCAGGACCCGCTGGCAGAGCTTGTAAAAATCGACCCCAAATCCATTGGTGTAGGACAGTACCAGCATGATATGAACCAGAAAAAATTAGGGGAAGCATTGGGCGGCGTGGTAGAAGACTGTGTAAATAAAGTCGGCGTAGATTTAAATACGGCATCTGCTTCTCTGCTGGAATATATTTCCGGTATCAGTAAGGCAGTTGCAAAAAATATCGTAGCCTATCGGGAAGAAAACGGCCGCTTCACCTCCCGGCCGCAGCTTTTGAAAGTTGCCAAGTTAGGGCCGAAAGCCTACGAACAGTGCGCGGGATTTTTACGTATTGCAGACGGAAAAAATCCCCTTGATGCTACAAGTGTCCATCCGGAAAGCTATGAGGCAGCGAAAGGGCTTTTGGAAAAGCTGGGCTTTACCACAAAAGACATAAAAGAGGGTAATTTAAAAGGAATATCGAAAAAGATTTCCGACTACAAAGCGCTTGCGGCAGAGCTTGCAGTCGGCGAGCTGACGCTTGAAGATATTGTAAAAGAACTGGAAAAACCGGCCCGTGACCCAAGGGAGGATATGCCGAAGCCTGTTTTAAGAAGCGATGTGCTGGAAATGAAAGATCTGACTCCCGGCATGGTTTTAAAGGGGACTGTGCGCAATGTCATTGATTTTGGGGCATTTGTAGATATTGGCGTACATCAGGACGGACTGGTACATATTTCACAGATGACAAACCGCTATATCAAACATCCTTTGGAGGTTGTCAGCGTCGGTGATATTGTAGAAGTAAAAGTTATGAGTGTAGATTTGAAAAAACAAAGAATCCAGCTTACGATGAAATTAGAAGGAGATGTGAAAAAACATGGATAATGCATCCGGACAGCATATGGTCAATATCAGATATATTACGGTAACTGCTATGTTGTCGGCAGTAGCTTTTATTTTGATGTTTCTCGATTTTTCCGTTCCGATTATGCCGGCATTTATTAAAATGGACATATCCGAGCTGCCTGCGCTAATCGGCGCATTTTCCATGGGACCGGTCTGCGGTGTAATTGTCTGTCTGGTCAAAAACCTTTTGCATCTGCTGATTACGACAACGGGAGGCGTGGGAGAATTATCAAATTTTATACTGGGAGCCATATTTGTTTTTCCTGCCGGTTGGATTTATAAAAGGAAAAAGACAAAGAAAAGAGCGCTTTTGGGTTCTTTGTGCGGAGCTGTCCTTATGGCCGCAGCCAGCGTAGTGACCAATTATTTTATTGTATATCCGTTTTATACCATGCTTATGCCGATGGATGAAATTATTGGCATGTACCAGGCAATTTTTCCGCCTGTAAATGGATTGTTAGACTGCCTGATTGTTTTTAATATGCCGTTTACTTTTTTCAAGGGAATCCTTAGTGCGGCAGTTACATTTTTACTTTATAAACATATTTCACCTGTATTAAAAGGATGGAGCTGACAGTTATTTTTTCCTTTGAAACAGTCTTTGCGGAATGGCAAAGCCGAAAATTATGCCAATGGAAATGGCGCCGGCAATTTTAAATGTTTCCATGCCTTTTGCTGTGAAACGGCTCATGTCGTTCATAATAAAATAGTAAGAAGTATAATAAATTCCCGCTCCGGGGACAAGTGTGAAAATTCCGGTGACAAGATAAAGTGTTACCGGATTTTTTCGTATAGCGGCAAAAAATCTGGATATTATGGTAAGGAAGAAAGTTGCAAACAATGACGCAAAAACGGTTCCGACGCCAAGTTTAAAAAAAGTCAGATAACAAATCCAGCCCAGTGCCCCTGTCAGCGAACTGAAAAAAAACTGTTTTTTTGGTACGCCATAAAGAACTGCAAATGAAGCCGTTGCCGTCATGGCAAGGAGAAACTGTAGGATCATGGCAATTTAACACCTCCCGGAATATGCTGGTATGTGATGATGACAAAACCTACGCCGACGGCAATGCACATGGCCGTTAAAAGTGCATCCAGCAGGTGGATCGCGCCGGATAAATAATCGCCGTTGAATAAGTCGCGGATTGAGGTAGTCAGGGCAATTCCCGGAAGCAGAGGGACGATGCCGCCAATTACAATTTTATCCTGCATAACGGGAAGTCCTAAATTTAAAAATATTAGGCTGGATGCAGTTAAAAAGGCGCTTCCGATAATATTTGTCATAAATTTCGATGACTTTCTCTCTATCTGGTCCATGCGCATATATTGCAGAAAAATACCAAGTATAAAAGCACAGACAGAATCTAAAAATTTTCCGCCGAAAATATAGCAGAAGCAGCCGCAGCCGATACCACAGGCGATTCCCTGTATCCACGGCTTTGGAGACGGCAGCAGGTTACATTGCCGCAAACGTTCCCATGCTTCCTCTATGTCACAGGTGTTCTCACAGATTTCTCTGGAAAGCTGATTAAGCGCTGCTATTTTTCCAAGATGGACATCGCCAAGCGGAACATGGCGTATAATGCTGCAGGCATCTTCTCTGTCCTCATTGGCGCTTGCAAAAATGCCGTTGGACAGGACATACACATCAAAGTTTTCTAATTCAAAAGCATCTAATATATGCAGAATAGTATCTTCTACACGGTAGATTTCGGCGCCGTTTCGAAGTAATGCATCCCCGATTTCAACTGCCAGTGTGAGTTTTTCTTTATTGTCTGACATGAAAAAACCTCCTGATATAGTATACCCTGCGGGCATCCCAGTATGACACGCCCCTTTGGGGCGGTCCCATAAAGTATACCCTGCGGGCATCCCAGTATGACACACTCCTGCGGAGCGATCTAAAAATGTTTAATATATTATAATTCATTTTTTCTTTTTTTCTACCGGTTTTGTATAAGTTTTTGAAAAAGATACATACTACTCACATGAATTGTAAAGGAAGTGAGTTCTATGAACCGGAAAACATATCGGATTTGCCTTATTATGGTCATTATTGCTGCCATGATTTCCGGCATTTTTTATTACCGGCAGATTCACAGAAGACAATCAAATCCAAAGGACGGAATTTTTGTGCAGCAGGTGCTGATGAGGAGTGAATGTGTGTGAGTGCAAATAATGAAACGGTTTATCTGAAAATAGACCAGAATGTTTTAGTATATGACAGAAATGTTACTTTGGGAGATATTGCCTCCATTACAAGCTCAAATGAAGCAATGGTGCGGCAGTTAAAGCAGAAAAAAATTTACTCTTTTAAAGATTCCCTGCCATCCGGAAAAACGCCGAAAATACAAAGGGCAGTTTTTTCAATTTTGCGGATTGTGGAATTGATACATGAAGATTATCCCAATGCGGAGATTGACAATGAAGGCGAAGCAGATTTTGTTATTGAATATAAAAAAGATCCTTCCCAGGATAAAGTGGCAGCGGGAATAAAAACAGCATTTTTATGCGTGGTAGTATTTTTTGGAGCGGCATTTACCATTATGTCATTTAATAATGATATAGGGATTACTGAATTATTCGCAAAATTTTATTATCAGGTAATGGGACGGGAATCTTCCGGAGTGACTGAGCTGGAAATTAGTTACTGCATTGGAATCTCAATTGGAATCATCGTATTTTTTAATCATTTCGGCAGAAAAAAGATTACGCCGGACCCGACGCCGATTCAGGTGGAAATGCGAAAATATGAACAGGATGTAGATACGGCCTTTATTGAAAATGCGGGAAGAGGAGGCAGTGAAACAGATGTTAGTTAATCATCTTTTTTTGGCATTTGTGGGTCTTGTAAGCGGCCTTGCCGTGTCGGCAGGAACGTTTGCGCTGATTGTTTCACTGAAAATTGTACCCAGGATCATAGGAAAAGGACATTCGGCAAGTCATATTTTTATATTTGAAAATACTATTATTACAGGCGGAATTCTGGGGAGTATCGCTACCGTATTTCCAAACTTAAGGATTCCTCTGGGAAGTCCCTTTTTAATCATATACGGACTATTTTCCGGTATTCAGGTGGGATGTCTGGTTATGGCGCTGGCAGAAATTATGAATGTATTTCCGATTATGTTCCGCAGATTTCGTTTAAAAGAAGGACTTTCCTGGGTCATTACGTTTATGGCAATTGGGAAAACATTGGGAGGACTGCTGTATTTTTACCGGCAGCTCGGGCAGTAGGGAAGCATTTGACGGAAAATCAAAACAGGGGTAGAATAGACAAAATGTCAAAAGAAACCGGGGGATAAATATATGGTTACATCGCTGGCAAGGCAGAGCGTACTTATAAAATGTAATATGAAAGCATCTGTGATGCTCGGAAATTATGAGTTCTATTATGCAGCAGGTCTGTTTTGCAAATTAAGAGGAATCAGTATAGAAGAAAATAGTAAGCCAAAAGAATTAAAAGAAAGGATTCTTCCGGAACTGGAAAACTTTGGCGGGGAAGATGAGAGAGTGCGTTATCTTGTGAAATTGCTTTTGGCTTATGAGCCGTCAGAAGAATATGACGGACAGATGCAGGAACTTTTGCTGTGGGGACTGAGAGAGGAAAAACTCTGGAAAGTAAACTAAATCAGGAAAAGAGGGCAAATATGGCAACAGAAAAGACAATCAGTCAGAAAAAAGCACAAGAGCAGAAAGCATATAATGAATATGTCAAAGAAGTGACGCCGACGCATTCACTTCCGAAAAATATGGCAAAGGCATTTTTGGTCGGAGGTGTGATTTGCGTAATCGGACAGGCAATTTTACAGTACTGCGGCAGTCTTGGATTAGACAAAGATACTTCCGGAAGCTGGTGCAGTCTGATCTTAGTACTGCTCAGCGTGGTTCTTACCGGTTTTAATCTCTATCCCAAACTGGCGACATTCGGCGGTGCGGGCGCGCTGGTGCCGATAACAGGTTTTGCAAATTCAGTGGCGGCTCCCTGTATTGAGTTTAAAAAAGAAGGGCAGGTATTCGGAATCGGATGCAAAATTTTCACGATTGCGGGGCCGGTGATTTTGTATGGGATATTCAGTTCCTGGGTATTAGGACTTATATACTGGGGACTTAAAATGTGGGGTATTGTGTGAAAAATGGCCAGCTGGGATTAAGAAATAAACCGGCTGGCCATTTTACGTCATTTTTCGCTAAAATTCACCGATTGAACTGTGAAATTTTTTGTGGTACGATAGTGCATATTAAAAAAAGGGGGATTAAAAAGATGGAATTGTATCCATTTTTGAAAAGTCTTGTAGATATGGATCAGTGCGCCGTTGTACTTTGTAATTTAAGGCATGAGATTATTTATATGAATCCGGCGGCACATGCGCGGTACAAAAAAAGAGGCGGAAAAGACCTGACTGGAAAAAATTTGATGGACTGCCACAATGAGGATTCGAGACAGAAAATCGAAAAAGTGACAGCATGGTTTTCAGAAAGCAGAGACAATAATATCGTTTATACGTTTCACAATGCAAAGGAAAATAAAGATGTCTATATGATAGCATTGCGGGATGAGGACGGAACATTGATCGGCTATTATGAAAAACATGAATATCGTAATCCGGAAACAGAACAGCCTTATCAGAAGATTTGCAGGGAGTGAGCGTATGAGTGACGCGTTAAATATGTCGGTATCTCAGATTTTTAAACAAGAGGGAAAAAAGTTTGCATTTGTTTCTTTTTCAGACGGAGTCAGAATGGCAGAGGGAAAAATTCCGGACTGTAAAATTACTGCAAACAAAGGGTTCAGTCAGGAGGAAATCGTTCAGTTAGAAGAATACATGGGAAAAGAGCTGATGCGCCTGAAAAATATGGCGGCAAGTGTACGCGTGATGGATGCGTTTCTGGCATAGATATATGATAAATTTTGCTTGAGGTTCAGGCAGGATGATGGTAAAATAAAAGATACATTTAGAGAATACGAGAAATGAAATTTTCTAAATTATTTTTTATAGAAAAGGAGAAGATTGGGATGAAGAAATCAGTGCGAATATTTACAGGTCTGCTTGCGGCAGCTGTGGCAGTGACGGGGCTGCCCATACCGGCCGCGGCAGAAATCAGTACGATTGAATGGGGAGTAAAACCTGAGGATGGAACGACAGAGGAGCAGCCGTTTTTGTCAGGAACAGGCGGAAGTACGAATTTCCGTATACCGGGAATTGTAACGTTAAATGACGGTACGATTGTGGCGGCATGCGATGCCAGATGGAATCATGGAGGGGATGCCTGCGGTCTGGATACGATTGTATCCCGTTCTACAGATAACGGAGCAACCTGGAATTACACGTTTGCCAACTATCTGGGGGATTATGGCAACAAAAAGCATGAGTATTCAACGGCATTTATTGATCCGGCAGTTACAACGGACGGAGAAAATGTCTATATGATTGCAGACGTTTGGCCGGGAAGCTATGCGATTAATACGGCTCCGAACAGGCCGATGACAGGTTATGAATTTGATAAGGACGGTAATCTGCTGCTTTCCGGAGACAACCGCAAAAGTTTTGCTTATCATTTAGAGAAAAATGAAAATGAGGATGAGGAATCTTATTATGTGATTAAAGATAATAATAGCGGGGCTGTTGTAGAAGGATATACGATAGACGCTTACTTTAATATTAAAGACAGTACAGGTGCAACGAATCTGTTTTGTTATAATTCTCCGTATCTTGTGTATCCGACGGATTATCTGTATTTGACAAAATCAGCAGACGGCGGCGCAACCTGGTCGGTTCCCAAACTTCTTAATGTGAAGAAGCCTACAGAGAAATCTCTTTTGGTAGGGCCGGGCCGCGGTATTACGACTTCGACAGGAAGAATTATTTTTACGGCATATGAATTTACAGACGGAGACAGAAACAGCGCCTGCATTTATTCAGATGATAAGGGCGAAACATGGCACAGGGGACAATCTGTACCACAGACAAGTTCAGAAGCGGCTATTGTAGAGGCAGACGGAAGGCTATATATTTTCACACGCCACGGCGGATACAATGTGTCGGAGGACTGGGGTGAAACATGGTCGGAAAAGAAAGATCCGGGCATCAGCTATTGCTTAAGCTGTGAACTGAGCGCTATTACATATTCGAAGAAAATTGACGGAAAAACAGCGATTATTTTTTCGGCGCCGTCTGCTACTGGCCGTTCAGCCGGAAAACTTTTTGTCGGTCTTGTAGAAAAAGACGGAACGATTTCCTGGGATTACGATTACAGTGTAAACGGAGAAGCTTATTATGCATATTCCTGCCTGACAGAATTAAAAGACGGCTCCATCGGACTTTTATATGAAAACGGAGGGGCGTCTATAACATATACCAATATTCCGATTTCTGATGTCGCGCCGGGCGCGGCTATTAGCAATATATGGTGCAAAAACAAAGATGGAGAATATGTTACGAATATTAATCTGAAATCCGAAAGCTCCGTTGAATTGAATGTATTTGGCGGCAAAGAATCGGCTGAGATCACGGCATCTGCCGATAATGAGGGATTACTGAATGTCAGTCTGGAAGACGGCATACTGACAATTACAAGCGGCAAAGTTACAACAGGAATGTCACGCGGAATTGTTACATTGACAGATGGAGCAAATGAGGAAAAGCTTGTGGTAAATGTCGGAGCCGCACAGGAATTTCAGGCTTTGGATCTGCGCATAGGCGACACATATACTATTTCGGCAGAAAATCCGGATGAAATTTGGGTTCAGGATGACAGGATCGTACGTATAACAAAGAATGGGAATTCTTTGACCGTTGAAGGTCTGGCAGAAGGAAGCACGGAAATTGAAGTTGACAGTGTAACATACTATGTGATTGTAAAGAATGACGAAAAGGATCTGGATGTAAGAAGAGGACAGAAGGTTGTTGTAAAAGGTTCTGTAATTCAGAAAGAAGCAGACGCATCGATTGTTTCCGTAACAAAAAATGAGACGAAAGCACCCTATGAAAAAGCAGATGAAATCAAAACGGGTGAAGCTTATTTGATTGGAAATACGGCCAGCATTGTAATGAGTAATGACAGTGAAGAAAAGAGTCCGCTGGGCAGGGCAATGAAAACCGTAAATTACAAGAGCAATGATCTCTCTGAATTTATGTGGACGCTGTCAGAGACGGACGGCGGATATACCATACAGAGTAAAGACGGCGGTTATCTGTATTTTGCAAATCCAGACGGCGGTTCCTGTGATATAACGATTTCCGATACGGAACAGGTGCTTGATATTTCAGAAATCAACGATGGATTTTCAGTTGGATGTACACTGGAAGGGGTTTCTTACTATATGAATAATTATGCCAATGCCAATGTACGCGCGGCGGGATACAGTTCGAATAACAATACATGGTACTTTTACCAGCCTGCGGCAAGTTATATGATTCAGGGACTGAAAGAAGGCAAAACAAGTATTGCGGTAGACGGAACCACTTATAATATTACAGTCGGAGCCTGTGAAACGGAAGATGAAGTGCGGGAAGCACTAAAAAGTGTCAAAGGTGAAGCGGATATACTTCTGCAGGAGAGTGATCTTGATACAGTATATACAGCAGAGTCTGTGAAAGCCTTAAGAGATGCCTGTCAGGCGGTGCAGAATATTTTGGAAAGTCAGGAAGAATATCAGGTGGATGCGCTGAAACAGGCATTGAGCGCTCTGGAAAAGGCGATGCAGCTTGAGAAAAAAGCGCCGGTTATCAATGACCCAAATCAGGGCGGACAGAATACAGGCGGGAATAAGGATGATAATACGCAGCAAGATCCGCAGCCGCCTGCGCCTGTTGAACTGCCAAAGCTTAACAGCGTTCATTCCTATCAAAATGCAGATTATATTGTTACGTCCGCAACGGCAGCCGGCGGTACGGTTACTTACAAACAGCCTGCGAAGAAAAAAACAGTGCAGAAAGTTAAAATACCGAATACAATTGAGATTAACGGACTGACATACAAAGTAACAGAGATTGCACAGGGAGCTTTAAAGGGATGCAAAAAATTACAGCAGGTAACGATTGGAACAAATGTAACCAAAATAGGCAAGTCTGCATTTGAAAAATCCGCAAAGCTGAAAAAGATAACGATTAACTCCAAAGTATTAAACAGCATTGGCAAGAATGCATTAAAAGGAATCAACAAAACTTGTGCGATTAAAGTGCCGAAAAAGCAGAAAGCAAAATATAATAAGCTTTTGAAAAAAGCAGGGCTGAAATCCTCTATGAAAGTAAAATAACATAATTACAAAATTTGGTTTCCTCCGCTGTCTTGAAATAATTTTGATTTATGCTATAATCAGAATTGCAAATAAAGAGACTGCGGAGGAACAGAATGGATAAGCTGAAAATGATATTGGCGGTCTTTCTTATGACCGCCATTTTTAATGGTTTTGGGGCAGAAGATATTCAGGCAAAAAGTTCGGACTTGGTCGTTGTACTGGATGCCGGACATGGAGGGTATGATTTTGGGGCGTCCGGATCCGGATTGTACGAAAAGATACTGAACCTGAAAATAGCACAGTATTGTAAATCCGAACTGGAAAAGTACAAAGGTGTAAAAGTTTATATGACGCGTTCCAAAGATACTTATGTGGGGCTGGATGAGCGTGTTTCGATAGCTTCAGGTGTGAAAGCAGATGTATTCGTCAGTATACATATTAATTCTGCAGTGACAGCATCAGCGACCGGTGCAGAGGTTTATTATCCGAACTTAAATTACAGGCCGTCTGTCGGAGCTAAGGGCAGAAAACTTGCCGGAGAAATTCAGAAAAAGCTGGTTGCGCTCGGGCTTTATAACAGGGGAATAAAAATCCGTACCTCTTCGGGCGGTACAGTATATGCAGACAATTCGGCAGCAGATTATTATGCTGTGATCAGAGGTTCGAAAAAAGCAGGATTTCCGGGGGTTATTGTAGAACACGCATTTATTTCCAATCCTGCAGACGTCAGGTCGTATCTTAGCTCCAACGTTTCTTTAAAAGCGCTTGGCGTGGCAGATGCTAAAGGGATTGCAGCGTGTTATGGATTAAAGAAAACCGGAGATACAGCAGAAACACTGACAAAGACAAAACTGACAAAACTGACCGGACAGTCTTCTACAAGTGTTTCGCTTGGGTGGTCGAAAGTAAAGGGGGCAGACGGTTATGAAATTTACCGGAGCGCCTCTAAAAACGGAACGTTTACGAAAATTGCAACTGTGAAGAAAGCTGCAACTGTTTCTTATAAAGATAAATCATTAGCAGGAGGCAGGACATTTTATTATAAAGTCCGTCCTTATAAAATGGTATCTGATAAGAAAATTGTAGCGGGCTTTTGTGCGGCACAGAAAGTGAAACTGCTGAAAAAGCCTTCCATTGCAGTAAAGAACCAGTCTTCAACAAGAACAAAAGTGAGCTGGAAAGCGGTTCCGGGAGCTTTGCAATATGAAGTTTACCGCAGTACGTCAGAAGACGGTAAGTACCAGAAAATTGCTTCTGTACAGGATGTAACTTCTTTTAAAGATACAAACCGCAGGGCAAATAAGAGCTATTATTACAAAGTCAGGGCTGTGAGCAAGGGTGTTAAAGGTAATAATTACAGTTCTTACAGCGTGGCGCAGTAGGCATATTTACTGCCTGCGGCACAGAATCTGTTCAAATAAGAGACCGGCGCCCATCCAGAGAGGGAAGTAGTCCAGGCGGATCAGGCCGTTGATATTCAGCCTGGCTTTACTATAATCCCATGGACAGAGATGATGCTTTTTTAACAGGCTTCCGCTTAAATATTCAAAAGAAAGAATGCCTGCACCATAGATTCCGCCGCGGAAAAGCGGCGGAAATTTTTTTAACAGAGGATATGTTTCGCCAATAACAGATGCCATTCCGTAAATAGGAAACATCCAGATGGATGTATTCCCGGTCAGTGTAAAATCTTTTTTCCGGAAAGAATTAAGCGATGTATAAATGATTTCCATGCACCATCCAGTCAGTCCGCAGATGGCAAAGTTTTTTTCAATACGATGTTTTCTCATGCACATAGTCTGTCCCGGCAGACAGAAAATATTCCCCTGAAATGCGGCAAAAGATTTTAGGTATAAATGATTCTTATGTGCATACAATTTATTAATCAGGGGAATCGGAGGAATGAAGGTGAGCACCAAAACAAAAATTGTAGTCCTTCACATGAAAGAAATGATATACACACTGATATTTGCGGGGCTTGGTATATTATTGATTCTGCTTTTGATCTTTATGTTTCTTCCCAGGCAGAAAGACAAAACTACAGAGACCATGAAATATATTGCAGGTGTATATACGTCTACGATACAGTTTAATGACAGTACGATTGACGTACAGGTAATCGTTGATGAAGAAAAAATCAATTCAGTATCGCTGGTAAATTTGGACGAAACAGTGGCGACAATGTATCCGCTGATGGAACCTGCCGTTAAAAATCTGGCGGATCAGATTATATCGAAGCAGTCAACGGAGAACATTTCTTACAGCGATGAAAACCAGTATACCTCGCTGGTGATTTTAAATGCCGTAAACGATGCATTGCAAAAAGCGGGTGCCTAGAGCGTGTTTGAAAATTCATTCCCGCCATCTGCATGACGCGTCTGGCATCATATGTTTCGTATAGACCAAAGTATTATAAAATCCCGAAATATGGAGGACAAAAGGCATCCTTGTCCATATTTCGGGATTTAAGTGTACATTTTAACGGCTGTATATGATAAAATTTCCGGCGTTTACTCTTCCGCGGTCAGTCCGTCTAAATATTCGGAAATAGGTTCCAGAGTAATTTCTGTAGTTTTGACTGGCTGGGAAGCTTCCCATCTGCTGTATCCGGAATAGCCGATCCAGCCGAGCAGTGCAATACAGACAGCCATTCCGGCCAGGCGAAGGAGCATGGCCTTTGCCTTTTCTTTTTTGAGATTCTGCCTGCGGTTTGCTTTTTCTTTCTTATAACGATCTACTTTTTCCTGACTCATATTTAAAATCTCCTTATTATCATTTTTTAATATTATAAAACATTTTGCCGCGAATGTAAACGGGTTCATGCCGGATTCAAATATATTTCGGTAACAGTCAGGTATTCCGGCTGAACAGATGCAAATCAGGAAAAAATTGACAATTACAAAAAAATGATTTACCGTATTATATATTACAATAAATATGTTCACAATGGTCAGGAAGGGGTGTAAATTATGTTACTGGTAAATACGGATTACATTACAGGAAAAGAACTGGAAATGCTGGGACTCGTAAAGGGCAGCACAATACAGAGCAAACACATCGGAAAGGATATTTCTCAGGGCTTTAAGACAATTGTAGGAGGGGAATTAAAAGCTTACAATGAAATGATGAGTGAAGCCAGGGCGCTGGCAACGCAGCGCATGGTAGAAGAGGCAGAGAAATTTCAGGCGGATGCAATTGTTAATATCCGGTATGCTTCTGCTGCGATTATGCAGGGAGCGGCAGAAGTCATTGCTTACGGAACGGCAGTAAAATTTATATCATAATATCAAATTATAGCACATATAAGCCTTTGGAATAATCTTGACACTTTGAAAAAAAAGTATAATAATAATTTGCAGAAGACAAGAGAGCAAATCGGAGGTAAGAGTATGGACATCAGATTTCAGAAAAAAGACCAGTTAAAGGAAAAGCCGGATCAGAAGAATTTAGGTTTTGGAAAATATATGACAGATTATATGTTTGTCATGGATTGGACAGTAGAAGACGGCTGGAATGATGCAAGAATTGTACCCCATGAGCCGATCCTGTTAGATCCTGCCTGTGTAACGCTGCACTATGCACAGGAGACATTTGAAGGACTGAAAGCATATCGGACAAAAGACGGCAGAATTCTTCTGTTCCGTCCTGAAATGAATGCAAGACGTATGATAAAGTCCAATGAGAGACTTTGCATGCCGGCATTTCCGGAGGATATGTTTGTAGAAGCCGTAAAAGAGTTAGTCAGGGTAGAGCGCGACTGGGTTCCGTCAGAACCGGGAACTTCTCTTTACATCCGTCCGTTTATGTTTGCAACGGAAAGTTCACTCGGCGTACACATGGCAACCAGTTATAAATTTATGATTATCTGCTGTCCGGTCGGTGCTTACTATGCGGAGGGTATCAATCCGGTAAAAATATTAGTAGAAAACGAGCTGGTACGCGCCGTACAGGGAGGCACAGGCTTTACAAAATGCGGCGGCAACTATGCAGGTTCTATTTTAGGACAGGTAAAAGCAGAGAAGATGGGATGTACGCAGGTACTTTGGCTGGACGGTGTGCACCGCAAATATGTAGAAGAAGTCGGAACGATGAACATTATGTTTAAAATCGGCGGAGAAATCTATACGGCGCCGATTGAAGGTACTGTACTGGCAGGTGTTACAAGAGACTCTATTATCCATATATTAAAAGACTGGGGTTATAAAGTAAATGAAACCCATCTTGCAATTGACGATTTGATGAAAGCAGGACACGACGGTTCTTTAGAAGAAGCGTTCGGTACAGGTACGGCTGCTGTTATTTCACCGGTCGGAGAATTAGTATATGAAGAGGATGACGTAAAAGTCAATGATTTTAAGATTGGAAAACTGACGCAGAAATTATACGATTACCTGACGGGAATCCAATGGGGAGATACAGAAGACAAATATAGCTGGACCGTAAATATTGATGATTAGCATTATGTAAAATAAAAAACAAAATGCAGATTTAAGTGGAAACATTTAAATCTGCATTTTTTATGCACAGCTCCATGCACAGGAAGCATGCTGCAAAGGCGGCGCATGAAGGTATGGTTCGAAATCACAAGTTTATGAATAATTTTAAAAATAAAATAAAATACTACCATTAAATTTAAAATGATAGGAGCGGTATATGCGATGTCAAAAGAATGTTATTATATCGGAGAACAGAGCCTTATTTTTCCGAGAGATGTATATCTGATTTCAAGCGCATCCGTAGTTGGAAAAAAAGAAGGAGAAGGGCCTTTGGGAAGCGCCTTTGACATGATATGCGACGATGATAAATTCGGCGAAGATACCTGGGAACAGGCAGAGAGTACACTACAGAAAGAAGCGCTTGCACTGGCAATGGGAAAGGCAGATATAAAACCGGAAAATATCCGGTATCTTTTTGCCGGAGATTTGCTGGGGCAGAATATTGCGACATCTTTTGGACTTATGGATTATGAAATCCCTTTGTTTGGTCTTTACGGAGCATGTTCGACAGCAGGGGAATCACTGTCTTTAGCAGCCATGTGTGTAGGAGCAGGATATGCGAAGACGGTCGCCGCACTTACTTCCAGCCACTTTGCAAGTGCGGAAAAACAATTTCGGTATCCGCTTGAATATGCAAATCAGAGGCCTGTATCGGCCACCTGGACAGTTACCGGTAGCGGAGCATTTTTGCTGTCAGCCAAACGGGGAAATGTAAGAATTACAGGAGTAACTACCGGAAAAATTGTAGATATGGGAATAAAAGACTCTATGAATATGGGAGCAGCTATGGCTCCGGCAGCAGCAGATTTAATTGCACAGCATTTAGAAGATTTCGGGAGAACGCCTTTAGATTACGATAAAATCGTAACAGGCGATTTAGGGTATGTGGGACAGGAAATTTTAATTAATCTTTTAAAAAGAAAAAAAACAGACATCAGTAAAGTGCACGAGGACTGCGGTATTTTAATTTATGATAAAGACAAACAGGGAACAGGTTCCGGAGGCTCCGGATGCGGCTGTTCGGCAGTTACATTAAGCGCCCATTATCTGCCGAAGTTAGAAGACGGCAGTTTCAAACGGATTCTGTTTATACCTACCGGAGCGCTTTTGTCTACCGTTAGCTTTAATGAAGGACAGAACGTACCGGGCATTGCCCATGCGGTAGTGCTCGAACATGCCGATAAGGAGGTTTAAAAATGGATTATGTAAAAGCTTTTTTAGTAGGGGGATGTATTTGTGCCCTTACGCAGATATTGATGGAAAAAACAAAAATGATGCCGGGAAGAATTATGGTTTTACTTGTATGCAGCGGAGCTTTGCTTGGTGCAGTCGGGATTTATCAGCCATTAATTGACTATGCAGGAGCGGGAGCTTCGGTACCGCTGCTTGGTTTTGGCAACACGCTTTGGAAAGGAATTAAAGAAGCAGTGGACGAGAGCGGGCTGCTTGGGATTTTTATGGGAGGATTTCAGGCGAGTGCAGTGGGGATTTCTGCCGCACTGGTATTTGGCTATCTTGCAAGCCTTGTTTTTGAACCAAAAATGAAATCATAAGAAAAAGTATAAAACTGAAAAATCTGCACAGAATAGTTTTGGAATCCAGTGCAGCAGCGCTGGTAAATCCATATGAGCAGAAAAGGAGGAATTGTTTCTTTATGAAAAAGATAAGAAAAATGCTTCTATGTTGTATTGTAGGTGCTTCTCTTTTGTCTTTTACAGCCTGTGGTACGAATAACAATAATGCAGACAAAAACACAGACAATAATGCTGGCAGCGCCGGCAATAATGCGGCAGATGATGCCGCTGATGCAGTAGAAAATACTGGTGATGCAATAATGGACGGAGCAGAAGATCTTGGAAACGATCTGGAAGGCGCCGTTGATGATGTTACCGGAAATGATATGAATGACAATAATAATACAAACACCGATAATAATCAAAATAATACAACAAACAATGAAAAATCTGCAAAATAGTGGTAACAGTGCGGGCTGTCAGGAAACAGACAGACCGAAACAGCAGAAACAGCGGCTTATATGAGCTGCTGTTTCTGCGTTGTTTTTCTTGCGTATTTGTAAAAAATAAGATATTCTTAACCTTATAGGAGGCCGGATGGCCATAAAGGGACGCCCTTTGGGCATGCAAAAAAGCAGGAGCAGAAAAATATGACAAAAGAACAATATGAAAGATGGTCAGCGCCGTTTCGGAAAACAAAATGGGGTGTGAAGATTTTAACAGGAATTGACAGGACAATTACCATGCTGATATTTTTTTCTTATCCTGCTTTGTTAGTATATCTTTTTTTTAGCGGTTTTTTTCATAAGATGTTTTTTTGCATTGCAATTCCTGCAGTTTTGTTTCTTATTGTATCACTTTTCCGTAAATTGTATTCTGCTCCCAGACCTTATGAGATTTTAGATATTCAGCCGTTAATAAAAAAAGAGACAAAAGGGAAATCGTTTCCCAGCCGCCATGTGTTTTCGGTTTTTATCATCGGTATGACTTATTTTTTTGTTTATAAACCGGCGGGTATCGTGATCGGAATGGCAGGTGTTGTACTGGCATATGTCAGAGTAGCAGCGGGCGTGCATTTCCCGAAAGATACAGTGGCAGGCGCATTGTGCGGAATTCTTGGCGGACTGTTGTATTTGATGATATAAAAAAGTGCCCTAAGGCACTTTTTTTATTCTTCAATCGAGTAATTTGGAGCTTCTTTTGTGATGTGAATGTCATGCGGGTGGCTTTCTTTTAAGGAAGCAGCGGAAATTTTTACGAATTTTGCTCTTTCATGCAAATCCGAAATGGTAGGACAGCCGCAGTATCCCATACCGGAGCGGATACCGCCGATTAACTGGAAGATGGTATCTTCTACGCTTCCTTTATAAGCGACACGTCCTTCTACGCCTTCCGGTACCAGTTTTTTGGCATCTTCCTGAAAGTAGCGGTCCTTACTTCCGTTTTCCATTGCGGCAATGGAACCCATGCCGCGGTATACCTTGTATTTTCTTCCCTGATACAATTCAAATGTTCCCGGTGATTCGTCGCATCCGGCAAACATGCTTCCCATCATGCATACGTTTGCACCGCCGGCAAGCGCTTTCGTCATATCTCCTGAGTATTTGATGCCGCCGTCGGCGATAATCGGAATACCGGATTCTTTTGCCGCTTCATAGCAGTCCATAATCGCAGTCATCTGCGGCACGCCGATACCTGCAACAACACGGGTGGTGCAGATTGAGCCGGGGCCGATACCGACTTTAATGGCATCTGCACCCGCTTCAATCAGAGCTTTTGCCGCATCGGCAGTTGCAATATTGCCGGCAATTACCTGCAGATCGGGATATTTGGCTTTTACCTTTCGGACTGCTTCGATAATATTTTTGGAATGACCGTGGGCGGAGTCAATTACGATAACATCTACATGAGCATTTACCAATGCATCAATACGTTCCATCATATTGCCTGTTATGCCGACGCCTGCACCGCAGAGGAGACGTCCCTGGTCGTCTTTGGCAGACAGCGGATAACGAATCTGCTTTTCAATATCTTTAATCGTAATCAGGCCTTTTAAGTTGTAATTTTCATCTACAAGGGGGAGTTTTTCTTTTCTTGCTTTTGCAAGAATCTGCTTTGCTTCATCTAAAGAAATTCCGGTAGGAGCTGTAATGAGATCTTCGGATGTCATAGATTCGCTGATCTTTTTCGTGAAATCCGTTTCAAATTTTAAATCGCGGTTTGTAATTATGCCGACTAATTTTTTGCTGCCTTTTTCAACAACCGGAACACCGGAAATGCGGAATTTGCGCATCAGTTCTTCTGCGTCCTGCAGTGTGTTTTCAGGATTTAAAGAGAATGGGTCGGTAATAACGCCGTTTTCAGACCGTTTTACTTTGTCAACTTCATCTGCCTGGGCTTCAATCGACATATTTTTGTGGATGATACCGATTCCGCCCTGTCTTGCCATTGCAATTGCCATTCTGTGTTCTGTTACAGTGTCCATGCTGGCACTCATCATGGGAATATTTAATGTAATTTTTTTTGTAAGTTTTGACGTTAAATCAATCATATTCGGCGTCACTTCAGAATACTGCGGGACGAGTAATACATCGTCAAATGTAATTCCTTTTCCAATAATTGTACCCATATAAAATCCTCACTTTCTTTCGGTATGCAGAGTTAATGTGATTTAATTTTTTTATTCTAACAAAAAAAAAATTGCGTGTCAATTAAAAAAAATAAGCCTTGAATTTTATAGATAAGATGATAGAATAGACTAGGTATGATATTTGAATAAATACAGGAGACAGTAAAAGACAGATATGGGAAAAAACAATAAAAAGAAAAAAGTACAACTGAATGTGGTGGATTTTTTAGGGAGCGGAGTTACATATATCTATCTGCTGGTTATGTTCGGGATTTTTCCGATTTTCTATCCGGGAACTTTAATCGGCATCCACTCGATGAAATATTACTTTTTTATCATTGCAGCTTCTATCTATGTATGCCTGATGCTGTTTTTCTTTATCGGAGGAGGCATATCGGACCTCAAAAAAAAGAAAAAACCGGAAATTGATAAGAGCAGTATTTTTATTTTTATATTTCTGGCAGCAGTTATTATTTCCACCCTGATTTCTAATAATATGGCAGAAGCGTTTTACGGAAACGACAGGATAAAGACAGGCGCCGTAGTATTACTTTTGTGCGTTTTAAGTTATTACGGTGTAAAAAAATATGGCAGATACAACGATACTTTAATAAAGGTTAATCTGCTTGCAAGCGGTTTTATATATCTAAGCGGCATTTTTCTGACCTGCAAAACAGATATTCTGAATATGCAGAAAGATATTATGGAAGAACAAAAAGGGATATTTGTTTCGCCTATCGGCAATATCAATTACAATGTATCTTATATAAGTTTAATGCTTCCGGCTGCGATGGTTATGTTTCTTGTATATAAGGAAGTATTTATGAAGCGGGTGCTTGCCGTGTATCTCTGGCTTGGCTTTGTGGATATGATCTGCCTGCGTACAGACAGCGCTATCGTAATGCTTGCTTTTGCATTTGTGTTATTGCTGTATTTTGCTTTGGAAAAAACAGACTGGTTTCTGCAGTTCCTCTCTGTTGTGCAGCTGTTTTTTGCGGCGAATATTTCAGTATATCTATTGAAGATGGTTTTAAAAGACCATATGTATGATTTTGACGGTCTGAACGCTTTGTTTGTAAAAACTCCGGTAGTGATTTTGGAAGCTGTTTTGTTTGTGTTTCTGTTTCTGCTGCAGAAAAAAGTCAGAAACTGCAGAGATGAGCAGATTGTGAAAGTGCAGAAAATTTATAAGATCAGCATGCTTGCCCTGGCAGCAGCAGTTGTTTTGTTTGTTCTGGCGTTAAATTTGTTTTTCAGGTCTTATGCAGCGGGCAGTGTACTGGAAAATCTGGTATTGAATGACAATACGGGAAATTTGCGGGGATATATATGGATCCGGACAGTAGAATTGTTTTCAAAACTGCCGTTTGTCAATAAACTGTTTGGCTGCGGGCTGGGATGTTTTTATGATTTTGTTTATCCTGCTTACGGGGCTGATATGATAGCAAAATTCAACAGCGTATTTTATGATCCGCACAATGATTTTCTGCATGTGCTTGCAACGACAGGGATTGTCGGAGTAATCGGATTTTTCGGAGGGATTTTTTCAACAATTGCAGCATCTGCAAAGAAAAGGAAAAACAGAAAGATGCAGATGGTTGTAATTATAACGCTGGCATCGTTTCTGGTGCAGGGGCTGGTAAACAGCTTTACGATATTTATTATTCCGCTTGTATTTCTTATTATGGCAATGGCATATTCTCTTCCGGCAGAAGAAGAATAAGAATAAAATGTTTAATGGAGGTAAATATGATATTAAGCAGCAGGAAAATGATTTTGGCAGCATTTTTTTCGGCAGTTGTATTTTGCCTTTGGGGAGAACCGGTAAAAGCGGCGGATTCTAATATTGAGGTTTACAGGGCTCCCGCATTGTCAGGTTTTAATAAAACCTGGGTGTATGTGGGTGATAACTGGGATGGGACAATCAGTAAAAACAGAATATTTGCCGATGATTTAGAAGACGGAGATATTACAGCCCGGATTACAGGGAGCGGCACGGTCGATACAACGAAAGCAGGAGAGTACCGGCTTACTTATACTGTAACGGATTCTGACAATAATACGGCAACAATGCATACGATTGTAAATGTTGTAGAAGAAAATAATACGGAAGATAAGCTTGTACAGAGAACATTTTATACGCTGGGAGACGCGTCCCATCTGACAGATATTGGTTTTAACCGCGGTTATTACCATGACAGGCAGAGTCTTGGCATCTATCTTCCGGCAGGCAGCGAACTTCAGATCCGTCTGGTAAACGCGGAGGAGTTTCATGAAAATTTAAGTGTTGGATTTTATAATTCAGATCAGGAGAAAGAAAATACAGAGACGATTCCGGTCAGCGGAGAATGGGTGACATTGTCAAATGATTACGGAGCAGACAGTGTTCCGTTTGTTGTGACACCCAAAAAGAATCCTGTGCAGCCTGTGATCGAGTTTAAATGGACAGATCAGATTAAAGAGATTCCATATTATCGTTATGGAGACAATGAAGATGTCTTTTTTGAACGCTGGGAGGAATCACAGACACCTTTTGCTATTATAGAAGGTTCTGCATCGACATTTCTCGTTCCGGTTAAGGACAGGGACAATATTATAAATTCTCCGTATACCAATGTGCCGGAATACCGTTTTATGTCAATAGATGAGATGCTGGAATGGTATGCTGCTTTTGTAAAACAGTATGATGCGTATTCGGGACTGGATTTTTATGCCGATAAACCGTATAATCAGAATATTCGCGCCAAATTCTTTATCAAAGCAAATGAGCACGGAGCCGGAGCCGCATATTATACTACTGACCACAGCGCATACAACGGAGACAGCCTGGGGGACTATCTGACTAGAAGCTGGCTGGCGCTGCATGAGTTTGCCCATGGGTATGAAGGGGCAATTGCTAAGCAGGAAAATGCTTTTGTAGAGACAACCAACAATATTATGGGACATTATTTTGAAAAAACTTACCGTCCTGCGTCACAGTTTGGATGGCTTATGGGAGATTCCAATGAGCCGACAGTGGAAGAGAGGCTTGCAGCTTTAGAACAGAAATCGCTTGTGCGTAAAGCAGAGACAAATTCGTTTAACGGAATTGTTGCAGGCGGCTGGCATTATCAGGTGAGTCTTCTTATGTTTACAAACGCCCTGGATCGTCTGGGTCCCCAGGAAACAACTTCCAATATGCATGAATCTTACCGGAGATATTATTATGAAACAAAAAAAATGCGCAGTTCTTCCGATGCGGTGGTAGAAAGCTTCAGTGAAAGCGGCTATAATATGGTGCCTTACTTTGAAACATATCATATCAAACCGTCTCAGAAAGTAGAAAATGAGATATATAACAAAGATTATCCGGTTTTATATTATTTATACGATTTGATTCCGGATGACACACTGGCAGCCCGGGTAAAGAATGACCTTAAACTGCCGGGTGTTTACTGCCTGGTTGATACGGATGACCTTGCTTATACCGGCTATAAAAGCCAGGTTGAGTTTCAGATTCAGATTGATGATTTAAATCAGGTATTAAATAAAAAGCTTGTAATTAAAAACGGCAAAAAGATTGTAAAAACAGTGCCGATTACATCGAATACGATAAAAACTGAAATTCCCGTCGGAGCCTATGAAGTAGAAATTCCCGCGCCGAATGACGCGGCTTATGCATACGGTAACATCTGTCTGATTGCTTCAAAGGGAAATGCCAGACAGGATATTGCTTATCGCAGAATAACGGGCAACGCGCTTGCAGATGACATAAAGATCACTATGCATGGGATGTCAGACGGGCTTTTTGCGTATGTGACGATAGACAGTGCGGCAGAAAAGTTAACATGGCATACACTTGCAATGCAGCCGCATTATTTATATGAGGACAGAGAATATGCCGGTGTGGAGATTTACAGCCCGTCCGGAGAACTTCTATACAGTCAGGTAATAACCGGCAGTGAAACACTTGGGGAGATCGAAGAGGAGATTGAATTCCCGATTGGTTCCCGACTTGTTATTATGCATGACGAGGGTAAAGAAAGGCTTCGTCTGACAAGTACGCATTTCGGCAGTGTACTTCCCGGGTATGCGGCGGAAAAAGGCGAGAATTCATTTGTGATGACAAAGTACGGCCTTATGCAGGAGGACTGGGATGAAGACATGCAGGAAAGCATATATCTGAATTGTTTAAATCAGTATTCCGAGAATACAGCAGATGATATGAGTGCTGCATTCCTGCAGAATCCGGAAAAATTTCATCAGGAAAAAGCGGTAATCCAAAATGCATATCAGACGCTTTCGGAAGAAAAGAAAGCAGAGTATAATAAGAAATGGGGTATTTTTACCGGAAAAGACAGCATGCCGGTTTATATGAAAATACCTTCCTCAAATTTAAGCGGTACGGCTGACAGCGAACAGGGAAGCGGTACGGACGGTCCGGCTTCCTGGGCTGTTGACGGAGATGAAACGACCATCTGGCACAGTAATTACAAAGGAAAAAATGAAGTAAATTTCAGTGAAGACAAGAATAATAACTACACAATTACGCTCAGTGAAAATACAAATATCGGAAAACTTGAATATGTACCAAGAAAAGACAGCAATAACGGAATAATTCTCAGCTGTGAGCTGTATTACAGTGAGACATTAAACGGAGACAATTTTAAGAGAGTCAGTCATTCCCCGGTTTTATGGGAAAAAAACGGGAATGTAAAAACACTGGAATTTGATGCAAAAAACGCGAGGAGAATCCGTATCCATGTTACGTCTGCCGCAAATGGGAATCTGATTTCGGCTGCGGAATTTTATGTATACGAGAAAAAAGAAATTCCGATAAATGCTTCTGATATTTATCTTAGCAGTCTAAATGACGGAATTACAGAATCCGGTACGGCGCCGAAAAAGGACAGGGACGGAAATGACGGGGAAATTTCCCTGACAGTGAACGGATCGCCAAAGAGTTTTCAAAAAGGAATTGGCCTGGTGGCCGGTACGTCTGTTGTTTACGATATAGACGGCAGAAATTTTGATATTTTTGCAGCTTATGCAGGAGTTGAAAGCGAGACGGCGCAGGGGAAAACAGCCCGGTTCCGGATTTATGGGGACGATACGTTATTATATGAGTCTGACGTGCTGACAGCCAAAGACAGTGTGCAAATGCCGCATCTTAATATCAGCGGCGTAAAGAAGCTGAAAATCGCAGTTACAGGTGATGATGGCGTTTGCGTATCTTTCGCAGACGCAAGATTTTATCTTACAAAGGATTATGATACGCTGACGCTTAGTGTCGGGGAAACAGCAAGGCTGACTGCCAATGATTCTCTCAATCTGGCCGAAACGGGAATCATAAAATGGGAGTCAGACCATGAGGAAACAGCAGTAGTAGACGAAGCAGGCAATATTACCGGTATCGGAGTCGGAGACGCCGTTATTTCGGCATCCAGAGAAGGATGGGAAAGCCCGCGGACATATCAGGTGCATGTAGTTGAAAAACCGGCAAAGATACCGGATGAAACAAAACAGCCGGGAACAAAACAGCCGGAAGTTCTTGCCAGGCCGTCGGAAATTTCTGTTTTGCAGAATCAGACAACATCTATGACCCTGACATGGACGGCAGTGGACGGCGCAGACGGCTATGAAGTTTACCGTGCGAAAAAAGACAGCGGAGACTTTTTGCTGGCGGCAGTTGTAAATGAGGCATCGTATACCGATCAGGCGCTTGCCGTCGGAACGGCTTATATCTATAAGATCAGGGCTTATTCGAACAGAGACAGCAGTAAAGGAGAGTTTTCGGAGGAGGTCTGGAGCACGACAAAGCCTGCAAAAACTAAAATTATAAAAGTAAAAAAATCGGGTGCAAAGGTATCGGTAAAATGGAAAAAGAATAAGCAGGCGCAAGGATATGAAATCTGGATGAAGCAAAAAGGAACTTTTAAGAAAATCAAGAATGTTTCTGCAAAGAAAACTTCTGCAAAGAGCAAAAAGTTAAAGAAAGGCAGAAAGTATGTATTTAAAGTCCGTGCGTACCGCATAGACAGTGCAGACAAAAAGATTTACGGTTCCTTTTCAAAGACAAAAAAAATAAAAATGTAACAGTTTAGAAAAGAAGACGACGGAGTTCTGACAGGTGGACTTCGTCGTTTTTCAGAATAGGAGGTATCTATGGAATTTCGTCCCTGTATTGATATTCACAACGGAAAGGTCAAGCAGATTGTAGGAAGCAGTCTGGAAGATACAAAAGACCGGGCGCAGGAGAATTTTGTATCAGAAAAAGACGCGGCATTTTATGCCGATTTTTACAGAAAAGACCATATCAAAGGCGGCCATGTCATTCTTTTAAATGCAAAAGACAGCAGGTATTACGAAGCGACAAAACAGCAGGCGCTTACGGCGCTTCGGGCTTATCCGAAAGGACTGCAGGCAGGAGGAGGCATTCACAGAGGGAATGCGGAAGAGTTTTTGAAAGCGGGAGCAAGTCATGTCATCGTCACGTCATATGTTTTTACGGACGGTAGAGTAAATTATGAAAATTTAAAAAACCTGTCGTCGCTGGTCGGAAAAGAGCATCTGGTATTGGATTTAAGCTGCAGGAAACGGGGGAATGCTTATTATGTTGTCACAGACCGCTGGCAGAAGTTTACGGATGAAAAAATCACAGATGCATTTCTGGACGCCATGATGGAATATGCGGATGAGTTTCTGATTCATGCCGTTGATGTAGAGGGAAAGGCTTTAGGAATTGAAAAAGATCTCGTGCGCCTGCTGGGTAACTGGGCGAAAATTCCGATTACTTATGCGGGCGGAGTAGGAAGCTTTGAGGATTTGCAGATTTTAAAAAAAGAGGGAAAGAACAAACTGAATGTTACAGTCGGCAGTGCCCTTGATTTATTTGGCGGAACAATGAATTACGGGCAGGTATTGGATTTTATAAAAAGGAGCGCGGAAGATTATGAGTAAGTATACAAAACAGGATATTATACGGATGGTCAGGGAAGAAGATGTGGAATTTATCCGGCTTCAGTTTACGGATATGTTCGGAACATTAAAAAATGTGGCAATTACATCCAGCCAGCTTGAAAAAGCAATGAACAACGAGTGTATGTTTGACGGTTCTTCTATTGAAGGATTTGTCAGAATTGAGGAGTCCGATATGTATCTGCATCCCGATTTGGATACATTTGTTATTTTCCCCTGGAGGCCGCAGCAGGGCAAGGTTGCGCGGATTATCTGTGATATTTAACG